>DASYCS010000307.1:0-2564 GCA_036500025.1 Mesorhizobium sp.
CAAGATAGAAACTGCCCGTGACACTGTGGCCGCAACCGGATGTTTGCCGGAACGAACTACAGGGGAACGCGCCATGTTGACCGTCGAACACTTCACTGCCGAAGCGCTGCGTCTGCAACGTCTCAGGGCCTATGCGGTCCACCATGGCCATCAGGACCGCCTGCGCTGGCTTTTCGAAATGTTTGGGTTTCGCGCGTCGAAGCGGACTTAAGGCCGCTTAATTCCGTTCGTCCGGCAAAACCGGCAACGGGTGGAATTCGATGCCCTCGTCGAGCAACTCCTTGGCGTCTTTCGGCGAAGCTTCGCCGTAGATCGAGCGATGCTCGATCTCGCCGTAGTGCATCTTGCGTGCTTCCTCGGGAAACTTGGTACCGACATTGTCGGAATTCTTCGTCAGGTGCTCGCGCAGTTCCTTGAGCTTGGTGCGGAATTCCTGCTCCTGAGGCGAGATCATTGCCACTTGTGAGTTTTCTTGCGTGTTCTCGGCCGCAACAGGCGCGGGCGGTTCGACGGCCGCCTTGGCGCGCTTCTTGGACGTCGAGACGCGCGGCGCCATGATGGCCTTGTCGACCTTGGCCGAACCGCACACGGGGCACGACACGAGCTTGCGCTTGGCCTGCTTGTCGTAGGCCGCGGAGTCGGCAAACCAGCTTTCGAAGTGATGGCCTTTGTCGCAGGCAAGCGCGTAGCGGATCATTCGCGCACCAGATGCAAATGTGCGGCCTCGGCCATCGGTTCGGCGATCTCGAAACGGCGGCCGTGCTGCAGCGAAGGTACGCGCGAACGCGCCTTGGTCACTTGCGCCGGATCGATTTCGGCGATGATGACGCCGGGTTCCTCGCCACCTTCGGCCAGGACGCGGCCCCACGGATCGACGATGATCGAATGGCCGTAAGTTTCACGGCCGCTTTCATGTTTCCCAGCTTGCGCCGATGCCAGCACGAAGCTGCCGTTTTCAATGGCACGGGCGCGCATCAGCACGTGCCAGTGCGCTTCACCGGTCGGCTTGGTGAAGGCGGAGGGAATGGCGAGCATCGTGGCGCCGGCTTCGGCCAGCGCGCGATAGAGCGCCGGGAAGCGCAGATCGTAACAAACCGTCATGCCCAGCACGCCCCAAGGCAGATTACTAACGACGGCTCGTTCGCCGGGCTTGTAGTTGCGCGACTCGCGGTAACTCTCGCCATTGCCGAGGTCGACGTCGAACATATGGATCTTGTCGTAACGCGCGGCGATGTCGCCTTGCGGCGTGATCAGGAAGGAGCGGTTGGCGGCCTTGTCGGGCGCGACCTTGATGGCCAGCGAGCCGACGTGAATGAATATGCCGTGCTTACGCGCCAACTCGCGATAACCGGCGAGCGACGCGTCGTGCTCCTCGTCGGCGATCGCGGAGAAAAGCTGTTCACGGTTGGCCGCCAGCAGATTGGTCATCTCCGGTGTCTGCGCGTAGTCGGCGCCGGCAGTCTTTGCTTCGCCGATCAAGCGTGAGGCGTCATCGAAATTGGCGGCGGGCGACAGGCCCGACCGCATCTGGATCATCGCGGCCTTGAAGGTCGCGGACGTACCGGTCATGCCGAAGGTCCTTGCAGGAGTGTGTCCAGCTTTCCGGCGCGTTCCAGCGCGTGCAGATCGTCGCTGCCGCCGACATGCGTTTCGCCGACGAAAATCTGTGGCACCGTCATGCGGCCATTGGCCCGCTGGATCATCTCCTGGCGCCTGGCGTTGTCGCCGCTGACCGAAATTTCCTTGAAGTCGACGCCCTTGCGCTTGAGGAGCGATTTGGCGGCAACGCAGTAGGGGCAAAAGCCGGTGGTGTAGATTTCGACGGGCTGCATATGGGATCCAGTGAATGTATTACGCCACTTTATATGGTGTTGCGCAGTGGCGCGACAACCCGGGCGAAAACCAGCACGTCAACATGGGCGGCGCCGGCCCGCAGCAACGCCCGGGCGCAGGTGTCGACCGTGGCGCCCGAGGTCAGCACGTCGTCGACCAATATCAGTCGCTTGCCCGCGATCCGGGCCTTGGCCTCCGGCGGCACCCGGAAGGCGCCCTGCACATTGTCGGCGCGCTCGGGCTTGGAGAGGCCCACCTGCTGCGGCGTAGCCCGGACGCGGTTGAGGACGCCATGCAGGACCGGCACTCCGGCAATGCCGGAAATAATGCCGGACAGCGCCGCGGCCTGGTTGAAACGCCGGGCCCAGAGCCTGCGCCAATGTAGCGGCACAGGCACCAGTGCGTCGGCGCCCTCAGTCAGTTCGCGGCCGGCCCGCGCCATCCAGCGGCCCATCATCGGCGCCAGATCGAGCCGATCGCTGAACTTGAAGGCGATCACCAGCGCGCGGGCAATCTCGTCGTAGCGCACCGCGGCACGCGCCCGGTCATAGGCCGGCGGGGCGGCGATGGCTTCCATAGACAGCAGGCCCGGACCCGGGTCATAGGTGAAGGGAATGCCGAGCCGCGCGCAATACGGCCTCTCGATGAAGGAGAGTTTCGACCAGCAGCCGGCGCACAGGCCGACGCCCTCGCCCAGCGGTTCGCGGCAGGACGGGCAGAGCGGGGGCAAC
>DASYCS010000308.1:0-3743 GCA_036500025.1 Mesorhizobium sp.
ATTCTGGCGCGCCTGCTTCTGGCTCGCCTAATTCTGGCTCGATTGATTCGAGCGGCGTGGTTACGCCGTCAGTTTCCCAGCCAGCGCCCGCTCAATGAGCGCGCAGGTCTCCGCCGTGCCATAAAGCGCGGCGAACGAACCGAAGCGCGGTCCACGTTCCTGGCCGATCAGCACCTGGTAGATCATCTGGAAGAAGGCGACCGAGACGCCCGGTCCGCCTTCCGGCGCTTGCTTGGAATGGTCCTGGTAGCGTTCGATCTTGCGCGCGACGTTGAGCGCGGCGTTCTGGATCGTCTCGCCGTCGGCTCCGGCGGGCAGGGCGGCCAGCACCGCCGCCAGTTCGGTGAGCGCTGCACGCTCGACATCGTCTGGAGCGCGAAAAACCTTTGCCGGCTTCACGAAATCGTCGAAATAGCGGATGGCGTAGCCGACCAGCCGGTCGAGTTCCGGGTTGCTGGCCGGCGTGACGCCCGGCGCATAGCGCGAGATGAATCCCCACAGCACGGCCTTGTCCTGCGCGTTCGACGCGCTGACCAGATTGAGCAGCAGCGAGAACGGTACCGCAAGATCGATGGCCGGCGGATTGCCGCCATGCATGTGCCAGACCGGATTGCCGAGCCGGTTCTTCCAGTCCTGCCGCGCGTAGGCGGACAAGAAGGTGTAATATTCATCGACGGCGCGCGGAATGACATCGAAGTAAAGCTTCTTGGCCACGCGCGGCTTCTGGTACATGTAAAGGCCAAGGCTTTCGGTCGGCGCATAGGTTAGCCATTCGTCGATGGTCAGCCCGTTGCCCTTGGACTTGGAAATCTTCTGGCCCTTGTCGTCTAGGAACAGTTCGTAGACGAAATGATCCGGCGCGCGCCCGCCCAGGATCACGCAAATCTTGTCGTAGATGGCCGCATTGGTCTGGTGGTCCTTGCCGAACATCTCGAAATCGACGCCCAGCGCCGCCCAGCGCATGCCGAAATCGGGCTTCCATTGCAGCTTTACCTTGCCGCCGGTGACGGGCAGCGTCGTCTCGGTGCCTTCGTCGTCGAAGGTGACGGTGCCGGCCTTGGCGTCGACATGCTTCATCGGCACGTAGAGCACTCGCCCGCTTTTGGGCGAGATCGGCAGGAACGGGCTATAGGTCGCCTGCCGTTCCGGCCCCAGCGTCGGCAGCATCACCGCCATGATGTCATCATAGCGCTCGGCGGCGCGCAAAAGCACCGCGTCGAAGCGGCCGGACCGGTAATATTCCGTGGCGCTGGCGAATTCATAGTCGAAGCCGAACGTGTCGAGGAAGCGGCGCAGCATCGCGTTGTTGTGATGGCCGAAACTGTCATAGTCGCCGCCGAACGGATTGGGCACCGAAGTCAGCGGCATGTGCAGATAGGGTTCCAGCGCCGCACGGTCCGGCACGTTTTCGGGTATCTTGCGCATGCCGTCGAGGTCGTCGGAGAAGCACAAAAGGCGCGTCTTGACCTTGTCTTGCGTCAGGATGCGGAAGGCGTGCCGCACCATGGTGGTGCGCGCCACTTCGCCGAACGTGCCGATATGCGGCAGGCCGGATGGGCCGTAGCCTGTCTCGAACAGCACCGCCTCCGGGTAGCCCGTCTTGGCGTAACGCGCGACGATCTTGCGGGCTTCCTCGAACGGCCAGGCTTTGCTTTCCGCCGCGGCGGCGAGAAGTTCGGGGTCGAGATCGAGGGGCGCGGGTGCCATGGCAACTATCCTGTCTTTGCGCCATGCTCTAGGCGGGCGGCGCCAAAGCGTCAACGCGGCGCGCCGTTTTTCCTTGCGGCGGCGCCAAACCTGCCTACCTGTGGGCGAGCCATTTGGCGACGTGATGGAGAAGACGAACATGCCCTTGCCGACCGTACATGAAGCGCTGATCTACCTGATGGTGGTGGCGTCGGCCTCCGACCGCGACATGTCGGATGCGGAGCTTGCCCGCATCGGCGAAGTCGTTCGCGCCTGGCCCGTCTTCGAGGATTTCGACAGCCGCCGGCTCGTCGGCGTGGCGCAGGATTGCCAGATCATGCTGCATGAAGGCAACGGCCTTGACGATGTTCTCGATCTGGCAAAGCGGGTGATCCCGGCGCGGCTGCACGACACGGCTTATGCGGCGGTGTTCGAGGTTGTCGTGTCCGATCTCGAAATGCGGATGGAGGAGGTCCGCGTCCTGCAAAGACTGCGCGAGGCGCTGGAACTCGACCCATTGGCAGTCGCCGCCATCGAACTGGCCAACAAGGCGCGCCATCGCACGCTGACCTGAGCGGTCTGTTTCTAGTAAAATCCGACCGGAAAATAGCGTAGGTAAAGCTCAGCGAACGTGCCGTCCCGCGAGATCTCCTGCAACGCATAGTCGAAGGCGGCGGCGAGGGCCGGATTGTCGGCCTTGGCCGCGATGGCCAAGCCTTCGCCCAGATATTCCGGCGCCAGATAAGGGCCACCGGCGAACCGGCAGCATCCGGCTGCTTGCGGCCCGGCCAGCCAGATGGCGAGCCGCATGCCGTCGCCGAAACCGGCATCGACGGCGCCGGTTTTGACCGCCGCGTAAAGCTCCTCCGGCCCGGCAAGGGCGACGATCTCGACGCCGCCGAAATAATCCCGAAGCATGCGCTCATGGGCGGAGCCGGCGATGACGCCGACACGCCTGGTCTTGAGATTTTCATAAAGAGGTTCGCCGACAAGGCTTTGCCTGGCCATGATAAAGCGCGCCGGAAAGCGCAGATAGGCTCGCGAAAAAGCATATTTCGCCCGAGACTCCGGCGTGACCGCGATGCCGGCGATGATCGCCTCGCCCTCGTCCCGTTGCAGGGCGCCGTCCAGTTCCGGCCACGGCAGCGCCTGTATCTGGCATTTTTCCACAATTTCGAGCTTGGCGCAAATGGCGCGGGCCAGATCGATATGGAAGCCGGAAAGCCGGCCATCGCGGTCCAGGAAATTGAGCGGCGCAAAGTCGGTTGTCGTCAAAAACCGCAATCGCGCCAGGCCCGAAAGGTCGGGTTTTGGCAGACGCTCCTTCGCGTCCCAGAGGATCGGGGCGTCCCGAAAAACCGGGGCCTTCCGAAGAACCGGAGCCGGCATTTCGGCCGCCTGCGAAACCGCGCCCAACGGCAACGCGCCGGCCGCCGTCATCAATGCAAGGCATAGCCATCGGACCGCGCAGAACCGAACCGCGGAGTGCCGGAATTGCAAGCTCGCCAACGCCGCAATGATTTTTTCCATATAGGCATTTGGTATGAAATGGGGGCCGGCACAACGCTTTTCCATTTCAATGCATCGAATTGGCGATATGGTCATCCGTGTCGGGGATTGGATGGATGACGGGTGGGCAGGGGGAGGCCACTGTCTTGATCGCCTCGGCAACATGAGGGGGTTGCAAATGGCGCGGTCTGCCGGCGAAGCGGTTATGACGCGACGGTGACGGCCGCAATATTGGAAGAAAGGCGCAAGGGCTTCCGCCTTTCGATCGGGGGATAAAAGGGGATGCGGCCTTTTTGGTTCGAGGATGGCGGCAACGCCTCGTCGACGGATTGCGAGCAAGCGAAGGCGCAAGGGGAAGCGCCAGAGGATGCTTCCTACAGGGCGCACCGGCGGCCAGGCGCGCATCTGGCCGAAATCTTCTTTCCGGAACTGACTGAGTGGCAATCGGTCCTGGCAAGGCTTTCCGTGCCGCTCCAGACCGCCGTGGAGATTGCCGTGCGCGCGCGAAGCGACGCCAGCGATTTTCAATCCGCCATGCTGGCTTGCGG
>DASYCS010000309.1:0-5515 GCA_036500025.1 Mesorhizobium sp.
TTGGCAAGCACGGCCGCCTCGCGGGTGCCGGCCTCGTTGACGGTCAGCAGCACCGGCTTCTTGCCGGCCGCCTTGCGCGCCGTCTTCAGCACGTCGATCTTCTCGTCATGCGAAAGCATCGGGCCTTCGCCCAGCGAACCGGCGACGATCAGGCCGTCGCATCCGGCGTCCATTTGCAGGGCGAAGCAACGCTCCATCTCGGCATGGTCGAGGCGGTCATCCTCGGTAAACTTGGTCGTAACGGCGGGGATAACTCCGGTCCACATAGCTCTGCTCCATCTGATATATCAACCGTATATCAATCTTGACGCCCACTGTCAATACGGTTCCAGCTGTGATACGCGGGAAATATATCAGGAGGCATTCGTGGCACTTACCGACGAAAACTCAGCCTTTGAACCCGCTGCGACGCGGGCCTACCGGGCGCTCGAGCGGATGATTATCATGCTCGAACTCGTTCCGGGAAGCTTCGTCACCGAAGGAGCGCTGATCGAAAAGCTCGGCCTTGGCCGCACGCCCGTGCGTGAGGCGATCCAGCGGCTGGCGTGGGAAAGCCTGCTCGACATCCGCCCGCGCGCCGGCATCGCCGTCGCCCCGCTACACGCCGGCGACTGGGTGCGGGTGCTGGACGCCCGCCGCGGCGTCGAGATCGTGCTGGCCCGCTCGGCGGCGCGCTACGTCACCCGCGCGGCTGCCGACCAGTTTCATGGCGCAGCCCTTGCCATGCAGGCCGCCGCCGTCTCGGGCAGCGTGCAGGCCTTTCTCGAAGCCGATAAGGCCTTCGACGAAGCGCTGGCCTTTGCCGCCGACAATGTTTTTGCCGCGCGTCTTGCCGCCCCCCTGCAAACCCACAGCCGCCGTTTCTGGTTTCGCTACAAGGCCGAAACCGGCCTGGCCGAAGCCGCCGAACACCATGTCGGGTTGATCCGCTCGATCCTCAGCGGCGACGAGGAAATTGCGGCAAAGGATTGCGAACGCCTGATGCTGCTCTTGCGCAGCCATGCCGAGACGGCGGCACGGCGCTAGAGCGGTTCCGATTTCGCTCTATCTGTTTGTTTTGGCCGCATTTCCGGACGCAAAACCGTTTCACACTTTTGCTGGAAATGCTCTAAATTCTGTCGCGCAAAAAGAAAAAGGGCGCCGCAACCGCCGCGCCCCTCCTTTTCGCTCGATAACCGCCTCAGGAAGTCGGCATCGCGAATTCCGCGCCCTCCTTCACGCCGGAAGGCCAGCGCGAGGTAACGGTCTTGGTCTTGGTGTAGAAGCGGAACGCATCCGGGCCATACTGGTTGAGATCGCCGAAGCCGGAACGCTTCCAGCCGCCGAAGGTGTAATACGACACCGGCACCGGGATCGGCACGTTGATGCCGACCATGCCGACCTGGACGCGGGCGGCGAAGTCGCGGGCCGCATCGCCGTCGCGCGTGAAGATGGCGACGCCATTGCCATATTCATGCTCGGAAGGCAGCCGCACCGCTTCCTCGAAATCATGCGCGCGCACCACCGAAAGCACCGGCCCGAAGATTTCTTCCTTGTAGATGCGCATGTCCGCCGTCACATTGTCGAACAGGCAGCCGCCCATGTAGAAGCCGTTCTCGTAGCCCTGCATCTTGAAGCCGCGCCCATCGACCGCCAGCGTCGCGCCTTCCTTGATGCCGATCTCGACATAATTCTTCACGCGGTCGAGCGCCTGCTGGGTGACCAGCGGGCCGAAATCGGCCGACGGATCCGTCGAAGGGCCGATCTTCAGGCTTTCGACGCGCGGAATGAGCTTTTCCATCAGCCTGTCGGCGGTAGCCTTGCCCACCGGCACGGCGACGGAAACCGCCATGCAGCGTTCGCCAGCCGCGCCGTAGCCCGCGCCGATCAGCGCATCCACCGCCTGGTCCATGTCGGCATCCGGCATGATGACCATGTGGTTCTTCGCGCCGCCGAAGCACTGCACGCGCTTGCCGTTGGCGGAACCGCGCGAATAAATATATTCGGCGATCGACGACGAACCGACGAAGCCGATGGCCGAAATGTCGGGATGGTCGAGGATGCCGTCCACCGATTCCTTGTCGCCATTGACCACATTGAGGATGCCGTCCGGCAGGCCGGCCTCGGTCATCAGTTCGGCCAGTTTCATCGGCACGCCCGGATCGCGCTCGGAAGGCTTGAGGATAAAGGCATTGCCGCAGGCGATGGCCGGGGCGAATTTCCACATCGGGATCATCGCCGGAAAATTGAACGGCGTGATGCCGGCAACGACGCCGAGCGGCTGGCGCATCGAATAGAGGTCGATGCCGGGGCCGGCGCCTTCCGTGTACTCGCCCTTCATCAGGTGCGGCACGCCGAGCGCGAACTCGACGACCTCGACGCCGCGCAGGATGTCGCCCTTGGCGTCGGGAATGGTCTTGCCATGCTCGCGGGCGAGCAGTTCAGCCAGCGCATCGTTGTCACGCGCCACCAGTTCGAGGAATTTCATGAACACGCGCGCCCGCCGCTGCGGGTTGGTCGCCGCCCATGCGGGCTGCGCCGCCTTGGCGTTGGCGACGGCGGCGTCAAGCTCCGCCCTGGAAGCCAGCGCCACCTTGGCGCGCACGGTGCCGTCCAGCGGCTGGAACACATCGGCTTCACGGCCGGAAGTGCCCTTGACGTTCTTGCCGCCGATATAATGACCGTAATGGATCATGCTTTCTCTCCCTGCGATCGGTGATGATGCCTCACTGTCGGCCTTTGCCCGACCAATGGCAACGCGAACTGAGACGCAACCGTTGTGCGAAATTTGATATAGCTTCCAAGAAGGAATATGCTTTCACGCAAATTCAGGGGAAAGTCTGCCATATGAACCGGCCACATGAACTGGGATGACGTGCGCATATTTCTCGCGGTCGCCCGCGCCGGCCAGTTCCTTGGCGCGGCCAGGCGGCTGGAACTGAACCATGCCACCGTTTCGCGCCGCATCGCAGCACTTGAGGAGGCCTTGCGGTCAAAACTGTTTCGCCGCCTCACCACCGGCAGCGAATTGACGCCGGCGGGCGTGCGCTTCCTCGACATTGCCGAGCGCATGGAGGCCGAGATGATCACCGCCCGCTCGACGCTGGCAGGCGAGGGCGACGACATTTCCGGCACGGTGCGCATCGGCGCGCCCGACGGCTTCGGCGTCGCCTTCCTGGCAAGGCATCTCGGCGCGCTGACGGCGGCGCACCGCGAGCTGACCATCCAGCTCGTGCCGGTGCCGCGCTCTTTCTCGCTTTCCCGGCGCGAAGCCGACATCGCCATTACGGTCGAGCGCCCGACCGAAGGCCGGCTGGTGGCGGGCAAGCTGGTCGACTACACGCTCGGCCTGTTTGCCTCGCGCGCTTATGCCAAGGCCCATGGCTTGCCAAAATCGCCTGCCGATCTCGCCAGCCACACGCTGGTCGGCTATGTGCCCGACCTGATCGTCAGCCCCTCGCTCGACTATGATGCCGAGTTCAGCCCGGACTGGCGCAGCGCCTTCGCCATCTCGTCGGCGCTGGGCCAGGCCGAAGCGGTGCGCGCCGGCGCCGGCATCGGCATCCTACACACCTTCATCGCCCGCTCGATGCCGGAACTGATCCCGGTCGATATCGTCGCGCCCATCCGCCGCGCTTACTGGCTCGTCTATCACGAATCGGTACGGCCCATGCGCCGCGTCCAGCTGGTCGCCGGCTACATAACCAAGGCGGTGGAACGCGAACGGGCGCTGTTTATCTAGGCGTAGCGCTCTGGCCCAAGCTTGCTGGCGTCGATCTCCGGCTTGCGGCCCGAGACGATATCGGAGAGCACCCGCGCCGAACCGCAGGCCATCGTCCAGCCAAGGGTGCCGTGGCCGGTATTGAGGTAGAGGTTCGGATATTTCGATGCCCCGATGATCGGCGGGCCGTCCGGCGTCATTGGCCGAAGGCCCGTCCAGAAGCTTGCCGCGCCCAGGTCGCCCGCGCCGGGAAACAGGTCGCCCACCGAATGCGCCAGCGCCTCGCGCCGTCCTTCATGCAGGGAAAGGTCATAGCCGGCGATAGCCGCCGTGCCGCCGACCCGGATACGGTTGCCAAGCCGGGTGATGGCGATCTTGTAGGTCTCGTCCATCACCGTCGATTCGGGCGCGATGGCGGCGTTCTTGATCGGCACGGTGATCGAATAACCCTTGATCGGATAGACCGGGATCGACTGGCCAAGCTTGCGCATCCAGATCGGCGAATAGCTGCCCATCGCCATCACATAGGCGTCCGCCTTCCGCTCGCCCGCACTGGTCGAACAGCCGGTGATCTGGCCCTTGTCGGCGTGGATGGCGTTCAGCGTCACGCCGAACTCGAACTTCACGCCCGCCGCCGCCGCCATCTCTGCCAGCCGCGTGGTGAATATCTGGCAGTCGCCGGTCTCGTCGCCCGGCAATTGCAGGCCGCCGACAAACTTCTCGCGCACGCCGGCCAGCCCCGGCTCGGCGGCGATGCAGCCATCCTGGTCGAGCACGTTGAACGGCACGCCATACTGCTTGAGCACCTCGACGTCGCCGCCGATGCCATCGAGCTGATACTGCTTGCGAAACAGCTGCAACGTGCCTTTGGCGCGGTCGTCATAGGCGATGTTGGTCGAGGCCCGCAGCGCCTTCAGAACATCGCGGCTATACTCGGCAATCGGCACCATGCGCGACTTGTTCAGCGCATAACGCTCGGCCGTGCAGTTGCGCAGCATCCTGGCGACCCAGCTCCACATATGCGGGTCCATGACGGGACGGATCACCAGCGGACCGTATTTCATCAAAAGCCATTTGACCGCCTTGACCGGCACGCCCGGCCCAGCCCATGGCGAGGAATAGCCGGGCGAAACCTCGCCCGCATTGGCGAAGCTGGTTTCCAGCGCCGGCCCCTGCTGGCGGTCGATCACCGTCACCTCATGGCCGGCCTCGGTCAGGTAATAGGCCGTGGTAACCCCGACCACGCCGCCGCCCAGCACCAAAATCTTCATTGCCCGTTCTCCCTGCCCGGCCCGATCCTGCCGGGCGGCACTATGGTCCAGCCACGCGGGCTGCTTTGTTGCGAAGTCCGTATGCGGCCGCCGCCCTCAGGCTCCCAGGTATTGCCTATGGAAGCGGTGACCGAGGCTGGTCAGAACCTCATAGGCAATCGTTCCCGTAAAGCCCGCAACCTCGTCCAGCGTCTGCGAAGGACCGATCAACTGGACATGATCGCCCGCCTTCAGCCGCCCTTCCGGAAGCGCCGAAATGTCGAGGACGATCGAATCCATCGAAACGCGCCCGATAAACGGCAGGCTGACGGCATCGACATGCGCCGCGGCGACCGCGCGCCGCCTCCAGCCATCGGCATAGCCCAGCGAAATCGTCGCCACCGTGCGCGGCCCATCGGTGACGACGGTGTGGCCGTAGCCGATGCCGGCGCCGGCGGTGAGCGTCCGCGTCTGGATCACCCTCGCCTCCAGCCTGACGACCGCCAGCATCGGATTGGCAAGGTCGGGCACCGGGTTGATGCCATAGAGCGCGGCTCCCGGGCGG
>DASYCS010000310.1:0-4025 GCA_036500025.1 Mesorhizobium sp.
GCAATCTTGGCTTCGTCGTAGCTTTTCAGCTTGCCGCCGGTGACCGGGCAGTCCTTGATTGCAGCATTGAGCATGCCCGGCAGTTTGACGTCGATGCCGTAGACGGTCTTGCCGACCACCTTGTCGGGCGTGTCGAGGCGCTTCAGCCCCTTGCCGGCGAGCTTCCAGTCCTTGGGGTCCTTCAGCTTGACGTCGGCCGGCGGCGTGAGTTTTGCAGCAGCCTCGGCGACTTTGCCGAAAGTCGTGGTTTTGCCCGACGGCGTATGCGTGATGACGCTGTTGGCGGCGATGCATTCGGAGGCAGGCACCTTCCACTCGTTGGCCGCAGCTTCGATCAGCATCACGCGCGCGGCGGCGCCGCCCTTGCGCACATAATCCTGCGAGGTCCGGATGCCACGGCTGCCGCCGGTCGAGAAGTCCCCCCACACGCGCTTGCGGGCGACGTTCTGTCCGGGCGAAGGGAACTCGGTCGTGACCTTCGACCAGTCGCATTCGAGTTCTTCCGCAACGAGTTGGGCAAGCCCGGTGAGCGTACCTTGGCCCATTTCCGATCGCGCGATGCGAATCACGACGGTGTCGTTCGGCTGGATCACCACCCAGGCGTTGACTTCCGGCGAGCCGTCGGCCGCGCGTGCGATCGAGGGGCCGCCAAAGGGAATGTCGAGGCCGAGCGCGAGACCGCCGCCAACCGCGGCAGTGCCGACGATAAAGGCGCGGCGATTCATGGTTGGCAAGTTCAGTTTTGGCATATGATTCATGGCTGCCCCCTCAAGCGTGCGCGGCGGCATGAATCGCCTCGCGGACCTGCTGGAAGGTCCCGCAACGGCAGATATTGGTGATGGCGTCGTCGATATCCTGGTCGGTCGGCTTTGGATTGTCCTTGAGCAGCGCCGCTACCGCCATGATCATTCCGCTTTGGCAATAGCCGCATTGCGGAACGTCGTTGTTGATCCAGGCCTGCTGCACCTTGTGCAGCGCGCCATCTGTCGCCAACCCTTCGATCGTCGTGATCTGCTTGCCGATCGCCTCGCTGACCAATACGCCGCAAGAACGCATCGCAACGCCGTCGACATGAACGGTGCAAGCGCCACATTGTGCAATGCCACAGCCGTATTTGGTCCCGGTTAGACCGACATTTTCCCGAATAGCCCAGAGTAGCGGTGTGTCCGCTTCGACATCGATATCGACTGTTTTGCCGTTGATAGTGAGGTATGCCATCGCGTTCCCCTGATTGGTTCAATCCATCGATTGAACTAGGGGGCAATGTGTGGCCGGAAATCTGGAACAATTCAAATCAAGAATCTGCGTACGCTGCCGGAAGATCATCGGTCCCGCGGTGTTGTCGGCGCGGCGTGCCTGCGATTGCCACGATGTGCTATCGCGTGACCGTCATGCGCAGGAAGCTCACCATACTTCCCAGAGCCGCGAATCCAGCACCGAGCGCCAGTCCGAGCGCCGCGCCGTTGTGGCCGGCGAGACTGAAGCACAACGCCGCAAGTGCCGCACCGGTGGTCTGACCGGTCAGACGCGCCGTTGCCACGATGCCGCTTGCGCTGCCGCTGCGGCCGGGTGGGGCGCTCGACATCAATGCCCGCATGTTGGGCGTTTGAAAGAAGCCGAAACCAAGTCCACAGACCCCCATGCGCCAGACGATGTTGGCGACGCTTGGGCTCGCCGGAAGCATCGCCAGTAGCGCCATGCCCACAGCTAGCAGCGCCAAACCGATGCCGCCGAGAATGCCGGCAGGGTAGCGGTCGGACAGCCGCCCACCGATCGGCGCCATGATCGCTACCACGAGGGGCCAGGGCGTCATAAAAAAACCGGTCTCTACCTGAGATCGCTGCAGCACGTCCTCGAAGTAGAAAGGCAAGGCCACGAAGGACAGTCCCTGGACCGCGAACGAGCAGACGGCTGTCAGGGCGGACAACGCGAACACCGGCCGCCGAAACAGGTCGATTGGCAGCATCGGTGCCGGATGATCCGCATGCCGGCGGGTCAGCATCCAGCCCAGCACCAAAGCGGCAATCAGTTCGGCGATCACCAGCATCGGGGGCACCTTATGGGCGGCGCTGCCGATTCCGATAATGAAGAGGCCGAGACAAGCCGCGGCCATGACCGAGCCGAAGAAATCGAAGTTGTGCACGGCCCGCGGCGTCGCCGGCAGTGTTTTCCAACCGATCAGCATCGCGATCACGCCGAACGGCAAGTTGATGGCGAACAACCACGGCCAGTGGCCAATCGCCAATATGCCGGAAGCAATGGTTGGACCCAGCGTGAACGCGGTGGCGACTACCAACGCGTTATGACCGAATCCACGACCCAGCATGCGGCTCGGGTAAATGAAGCGAACCAATGCCGTGTTTACGGTCATCAGGCCGCTGGCGCCGAGGCCCTGGAGTGTCCGGGCAACCAGCAAGCTATCCAGCGACCACGCGCACGCGCAACCCAATGACGCCAATGTGAACAGCAGGAGACCGCCGAGATAGATGCGTTCGTGGCCGACGATTTCACCGAGCGCGCCGAGCGGCAACAGCGTTGCCACCAGTGCAATCTGATAGACATTCACAACCCAGACCACGTCGGCCGGGCTGACATGAAGATCGACGGCGATCGCGGGCAGGGCGATATTGGCGATCACGGTATCCAGCGAGGCCATCGTCAGCGCGGTAAAGATGGCGGCGACAGCCCATCGCCGGCGTTCCCAGGGCAGGCCATCCATGACCGGCCCGGAAGGCGGCTTGGCGGTGGTTATATCGGTGTCCATACCCGCAGAATTCTCCTGATCGCCATGGCGATGGCGCCATAAGCGGCAGGTACACCAGAAAAGCGGTGGGCCCCAGCCGTGTGGCTGCATGATGCGTATGCGACGGTCCAGCGCGCCCTGCGTTATTTCCGCCCGGTACCTTTTGCTAGCTTTCCGTCCGTCTCGCGATCGACTAGGTTTCGCGTTGCACTGCGACCGCAAATTCCAAAAGACGGTCGGCGGCAAGGGGAAGCGTTTTGAGCGGACAGGAGGGCCTGGGCACCGAATTGCTGCGCGGTGGGGTAACCCCGATTGGGGCGGCGGATGGCGTGGTCATCCGCAGCGGCAATGAGAGCAATCGCCGTCGTCTATGGACCGCCCTGTGGGTTGCGCTGTTGCTGGCGATCCTGGGCTTTCTGGTCATCTATCCCGTTCTGACCCTGCTGTTGGGCGCACTGACCGACACCAATCCGGTGGTCGAAGGCTTGAGCCTGAGCCACCTCTCGATCGCCAATTTCATTGCCGTGCTGATCAACCCCAACGTGGCCGAAGCGTTGTTCAACACGCTGGTGGTCTGCGGTGGTGGAACCCTGATCGCGGTGGTGATCGGACTGGCGTTCTCCTGGATCGTGGTGCGGACCAATACGCCGTTCAAGGGTTTTATCGCGGCCACCAGCGTGCTGCCGCTATTCGCGCCGCCGCTGGTCGCGGGCGTGGCATGGACCATCCTGGGCTCGCCGAAGACCGGCCTCATCAACACCATGTTCAAATGGATGGGTCTCGACTGGCACGTGAATTTCTATTCGCTGCCGGGCCTCGTGTTCGTGTTCGGCATCTACTACGCGCCCTATGTGTACATGTTCACCGCGTCGGCGCTGCGGAACATGGATCCGAGCCTGGAGGAGGCAGCCGAAATTTCCGGCGCCAGCGCGTTCGCGACGCTGTTTTCGGTCACGTTCCCGCTGATCATGCCGGCGATCATCTCCGGCATGCTGCTGTCCTTTATCGTAATGCTCGGCATCTACGGCATTCCGGCGGTGCTCGGTGCGCCGGCCAATATCAACGTGCTGACGACCTATATCTTCAAGCTCACCAACTGGTCGCCGCCGCTCTATAACACCGCGGCCGCGGTCGCCATTCTCCTGATGATGGTGACGGGCTTTCTGGTGTTCCTGCAGCAGCGGGTATTGAGCGGACGAAGCTACACCACGGTGGCCGGCAAGGCGTTCCGGCCGCGCAACCTCAATCTCGGGCCGTGGCGCTGGTTTACGCTGGGGCTCGC
>DASYCS010000311.1:0-10194 GCA_036500025.1 Mesorhizobium sp.
ATCGCCAGGATCAGCATCATCACCCAGACCGCCGGCCCAGCCCAATCCTGGAAGCGGCGCACCGTTTCCATGCCGCGCTGGATGATGAGCAGTTGCAGGCCCCACATCACCAGAAAGGTGATGACCTCAAGCCCCGAATGGCCGAGGAAATGGGTGTTGGCATGGAAATCCGCAAACCACTGCGTACGGATCAATAGCGCTACGATCGCGCCCGATGCCGCTGCCGTTTGCGCGCCTTACCAGAAGCAGGCGACGATGGCGCGCACGATGGCAGGCACGTTGGCGCCCCATATGCCGAACGAAGCCCGCGCCAGAACAGGGTAGGGCACGCCGGTCTTGACGCCGGCATAGCCGACCATGTTCATCAGAGCGTAGATAATGAGCGAGCCGATGCCGATGGCGATGATGAAATTGACGAAGCCGCCGCAAAACAGAAACAGGCTGGCGGCGAGATAGTATCCCCACAGGCTGTGCACGTCCGACGTCCAGACGTTGAAGATCGAGAACGGTCCCCAATTTCGAACCGTTGCCGGGGCAAGGTCCTCATTATAGAGGCCAGGTGATGCGCCTTGTATTGTCATTTTGAACTCCCCCTCGTGCAGGTCGCGCCCTCCCGCGCGTAATGGGTCAGGCTACGCCTTACTCAACGGAAGCGGCAAGCATGCGATTTGCCCGGTTCAGCAGGAAAGACATTCAATGCAGATTGCGATTGTCGGCACGGCGATACTGGGAAGCGAGTCGCAGGATCGGCCATTTTTGGAGATGGCCGGAAGATGGTTTAGCTGGATAGTACGCTGGAGGAGTTGTGGTTTTGAGTGTTGGACATGCAGGTGATCGGCTGGTCATTCTCGGCTCGAAAGGCGGCCCTGCGATCAGGCCGGGCGGGCCGTCGCCGTCCTCGTCGTTGCTGGAACTGGGCGGCCGCGGCATCGTGGTCGATTGCGGTTTGGGCGTCACGCGCGGCCTGACCGACGCCGGCATGAATTTGAAGGCGCTTGACCTCATCTTCATCACCCATCTGCATTCCGATCACGTTCTCGAACTCGGACCGTTGATCCACACCGCATGGACGGCGGGCCTGTCGAGGCCGGTCACGGTGTTCGGCCCGCCCGGAACCGCCGACTATTGGCGGCATTTCATCCGCTCGCTCCAGTTCGACATCGATACCCGTATCGACGACGAGGGCCGGCCCGATATTCGCAGCCTCGTGCGCGTGAAGGAATTTGGCGAAGGCATGGTGCTGGAGGATGGCGAGCTTAAGGTCCGCGCGCTGCGCGTAAACCATCCGCCGGTGGTGGATTGCTTTGCGCTGCGCTTCGAGCACGGAGGGCGAAGCATTGTCTTTTCATCCGACACCGCCTTCTTTCCGCCGCTGGCGGGGTTTGCGAAGAATGCCGATATTCTCGTTCACGAAGCGATGCTGGAAGAAGGCATCGATCGGCTGGTCGCCAGGACAGGCAACGGCGTCCGGCTGCGTCAACATCTGCTGGCGAGCCATAGCTTCGCCGGTGAGGCGGGCCGCATCGCCGCCGAGGCGGCGGTTCGAAAGCTGGTGCTGAACCATCTCATTCCCGCCGACGATATGGAAATCGGTGAGGCCGACTGGATCGAGGCGGTCCGCAAAAGCTGGGACGGCGAGTTGCTGGTTGGGCGCGACGGGCTTGTCGTCGCGTTGGCGGCGAGCGGTAGCTAGGAAGCCGCCGAGGAAAGGTAGCTTCCTGACGGCATGGCCTTCAGCCCTTTGACTGCTCGATAGCCGCGTAGAGGTTCGTGCAGCGTGTGCCGGAGCGGCAATAGGCCAGCACCGGACCCTCTACCTCTTCCAGCGCCGCCGCCTGGTCCCCGACATTTTCCATGGTCATCTGACCGCTGATGACGGGAATGTAGCGAAACGCCATTCCCGCTGCTTCCACCGCCGCCTTGATGGCGTCGTGCGAGGGCTGGCCGGGCTGCTCTTCGTCGGGCCGGTTGCAGATGACGGTCTTGAAGCCGGCTGCTTTGATGGCGTCGATCTGGTCGAGCGTTATCTGCGGCGAAACCGAATAGCTGTCGGTGATCTGGCGAACGTCCATGGCGTTTATCCTTGCAAAGCTTCGGCGGCAGTCATGCCATTCCGCAACCGGATGGGCAACTGCCGCCGAGAATTTCCCGCCCGTTAGAGCGGTTCCGATTTTTGCAGGATCGACAAAACCGCTCTATCTCTTTGTTTTGGCCGCATTTCCGGACGCAAAACCGTTTCACACTTTTGCTGGAAATGCTCTTGGCGTCGCAGGTCAGCTTCCCTGGATGGCGCCTTTTATCTGGGCGATGTTGTTGTGCATCATGTCGATATAGGTCGAGGCCGGACCGTCCGCAGGCGAGAGCGCGTCCGAGAAGAGTTCACCGCCGACCTTGATGCCCGTCTCGCTGGAAATCCGCTCGATCAGTTTCGGGTTGGTGATGTTCTCGACGAAAATGGCCGCGGCCTTGTCCTGCTTGATCTGATCGACCAGCTTGGCGACATCGCCGGCCGAAGGTTCGGATTCGGTCGAGAGGCCCTGTGGCGCGAGGAATGTCAGGCCGTAGGTGTGCTCGAAATAACCGAACGCATCATGCGAGGTGATGACCACGCGCTTGTTTTCGGGGATCGAATCAATGACTGCCCGCACCTGGCCATCCAGCGTTTCCAGCTTTTTGGTATAGGCGGCCGCATTGGTCTGGTAGCTGACGCAGCCGTCGCTGTCGGCGGCGCAGAAGGCATCGGCAATATTCTTCACATAGATCATGGCGTTGGGGATGGACTGGAAGGCGTGCGGGTCGATCACGCCATGACCGCCCTCGGGTGCGGCGTCTTCTTCGGCAAATTCCGGCTTGAACTCGATCGGCGTGACACCCTTGGTCAGCTCCACGACAGCGGCCTTGGTGGCGCTGGCATCGACGAGCCTTTGCAAAAAGCCTTCGAAATGCAGGCCGTTGACCAGCACGACATCGGCCTTGGTCATGGCGACCGCATCGGCCGGCTTCGGCTCGTAAACATGCGCATCGCCATCCGGGCCAACCACCGTGGTGATCTGGACGCGGTCGCCGCCGACATTCTTGGCCAGATCGCCGATGATGGAGAAACTGGCGACGACCTTCAGCGGTTCGGCGAAGGCGGCAGGCGCTGCAAAGCCGGTTAATGTTATAACGCTCAGAGCGAGGGCGGCATGAATTGTCTTCAGCATTTGGCTGTCTCCTTGGAAGACTGGGTTTGAAGATTAGGCTGTTCTGTGACGGTGTGTGATGCGGTCGCGAACGATGCCGCGCGTGCCGAACAGGATAGACACGAAATAAACGACGCCCGCGGAAAGGATTATTGCGGGGCCGGATGGCAGCGACGCGTGATAAGAAAGCAGCAGGCCCGAAATGCAGGACGCCGAGCCGATTAGCACCGCCAGCACGCACATGGGGCCGACGCGCGCGCTCCAGAAGCGTGCGCCGGCGGCCGGCAGGATCATCAGCCCGACCGCCAGAAGCGTGCCGAGCGCCTGGAAGCCGCCGACAAGGTTGAGCACGACGAGGCCGAGGAAAATGAAATGCACGGGGCTGCCCAGCCGGCTGACCGAGCGCAGGAACAACGGGTCGAGGCATTCCGCCACCAGAGCGCGCCAGAACACGGCGAGGCTGGCCAGTGTCACGACGACGATGCCGCCGATCAGCCCCAACGCTTCATTGTCGAGCGCCAGCACGGTGCCGAACAGCACATGCATCAGATCGATGCTGGAGCCGCGCACGGATACCATCAGCACGCCGATGGCCAGTGAAATGAGGTAGAAAGCCGCCAGCGAGGCGTCTTCCCGCTGCACGGTGAAGCGCGAGACGGCGCCCGCGCTCAGCGCGACGATGACGCCTGCGATCAGGCCGCCAATGCTCATCGGCAGGATTTCGAGGCCGTAAAACAGGAAGCCAGCAGCGGCGCCCGGCAAAATGGCGTGCGACATGGCATCGCCGGAAAGGCTCATGCGGCGCAGCATCAGGAACACGCCGACCGGGCAGGCGCCCAGCGACAGCATCAGCGAACCGGCCAGCGCGCGCTGCATGAAGCCGAAATCGGCAAACGGTGCGATGAACAGGTCAAACAGCGCGGTCATTCCGCCGCCCGCCGCTCGATGCCGTGATGATGCCCGGCTCCATGACGCTCTTCGCCGTGATGGTCATGTGCGGAGGCTTCGGGTTCGCACCACGGCGCATCGTCTTCCCATGCTTCGTGGAAGCGGCGCGCGCGCAGCAGGTTTTCAGCATGCAGCGTCGTCGCGGTCGCGTCCCATGCCACTTTCCGGCGGGCCAGAAGCAGCGTTTCGGGGAAATTCTGGCGCACCAGATCGAGATCGTGAACGACAACCAATACCGTGCGTTCCTCGCCATGCCAGCGCTTTATCAGCGCGATCAGGTCCGAAACGGTCTTGCTGTCGACGGCATTGAATGGTTCGTCCAGCAAAATGAGATCGGCGTCCTGAACCAGCACGCGGGCAAACAGCGTGCGTTGCAGTTGGCCGCCTGAAAGCGTGTCCAGGCCGCGTGTTTCGAAGCCGGTCAACCCGACCGCCGTCAATGCCTGGCTGACGCTTTGGCGATCCTCGGCCGTGTGGCGGCCGAGCAATCCACGCCGGGGCCACAGGCCGAGCGAAACGAGGTCGACCACGCGGGCCGGAAACGAGCGATCCAGTTCGGATTGTTGCGGGAGATAGGCGATGCGCGTGCCGCTATCGCGGTCGATACGGCCGGACATGGGTTTCAGCACGCCGGCGATACCCTTCATCAGCGTGGATTTTCCCGAACCATTGGCCCCGACAACAGCCGTCAGCGAACCCTTGCGCACGACGCCGTCCAGATGATGCACGGCCGGATGGCTGGCATAGCCGAGCGTCAGGTCGTGAAAGGCAAGGCAGGTCTGCGTCATGCTGTCCGAAGTTCTTCTTCCCCACGCGGCGAGCGAGGGTGCGACTGTGATGGATGCTGGATATGTGATGTTATTACATATGTCAACGGCGATACGCATGGAAATTTGGTGATGACCGGCTCCCCGTCACAGGATTCCAGCGGCCGGACTTGCCCTCAAGCGGGCCCGACCCTAAACAGGCGCAACCATCAGCGAAAGGAACTATCATGAGCATTCAGCGTATCGATGTCGGCCCGCGCATGAGCGGCGCTGTCGTTCACGGCAACACCGTCTACCTCGCCGGCCAGGTCGGTGAGCCGGGCGGTTCCGTCGAGCAGCAGACCAAGGACGTCCTTGCCGCCATCGATGCCACGCTTGCCAAGGCCGGCACCGACAAGACCAAGATCCTGCAAGCCATCATCTGGCTTGCCGATATGAGCACCTTCGCCGAGATGAATGCGGTGTGGGACAAATGGGTGCCGCAGGGCCACACCCCGGCGCGCGCCACCGGCGAGGCCAAGCTCGCCACGCCCGAATACAAGGTCGAGATCATCATCACGGCGGCGATCTAGGCCCGCAAGCCGCTAGGCCTGCGCGGGCGTAAACCTCGCCACCAGCGCATGGCTTTCGGCGGGATAAACGAAGCGGACATGGGTGACCGGCCCTTCGGCGTTCCATGTCCGCCGTTCCACTACCAGGCATGCCGCCCCGGTCGCAATGTCGAGCGCGGCGGCGATGCGCTTGTCGACGGCCATGGCGCTGATGCGGTGCTCGGCCGCGTTCCACGGCACGCGCCCGACCAGCCACGGGCCGGGGGCGGTTTCGAGGAATAGCTCGGCCCCGGCTTCCGGCACGGCTTCGAGGCTGATCAGTCGCGCTTCATGGCAAAATGGCCGTTCGCCGGCGAAGTGGCGGCAGTCCAGCGCCAAAACCGGCCCTGCCGCGCCCAGTTCAAGCAGGCTCCTGTCGTGTGCGGTGCTGCGTCTTCTGGTGTGCCCGACCCGTTCATATCGGTAGGGCAGGTCAAGCGCCTCGACCTCTGTTCGGATATCGTGGATTTCGAGGATGGCAGCCTGTGATTGCGGCTGGCGAACGAAGCTGCCGGAACGCCGCCGCCGCTCGATCAGCCCGGCCTTGGCCAACTGGGACAGCGCCTTGTTTACCGTCATGCGCGAGCATTTATATTCCGCGCTCAATTCGTGTTCATAGGGAATGCGATGACCCGGCGCCCATTCGCCGGAAAGGATTCGCGCGCTGATGTCCGACAGGATGCGCTGATGCAGCGATTGCGCCTCGCCCTCCACCACTTCCGTCGTTGTCATCGTCGTTCGGCCTCAGTTCGAGGAAAGCGTTTTCATCACCGCCTTGAAGCGCTGCGCTATGGCATCGCGCCGGGCATGGCGTCCAGCTTCGACCAGTTTCTTGCCATGCACCCACACGCAGTCGACCCTCGCGCCATTGGCGAATATCCAGGCATCGAGGATTGCGTCGCCCGCCTTGCCCGCCAGCGAGGGGTGCGAGGCGTCCAGTGATGCGAAATCGGCCGAATGCCCCGCCGTCAATTGGCAAGACCCGACGCCGAGTGCCGTGCGGCCGCCATCGAGCGCGGCGGCAAACAGCCTGCGTCCGTTCGACTGTCCGGGTTCCGCAAGCACGTTGCGGGCGCGGTGGAAAAGGCGCTGCGAATATTCAAGCTGGCGCAACTCGTCCGGCAGGCCGATCAGGACGTTGGAATCGGAACCGATGCCAAATTTGCCGCCATGCTGCATGAACAAGGCCGCGGGAAAAGTGCCGTCGCCCAGATTGGCTTCTGTGATCGGGCAAAGCCCGGCTATGGCGCCGCTCTTTGCGATGGCTATCGTCTCACCGTCCAGCATGTGGGTGGCGTGGATAAGACACCAGCGCTCGTCGACCGGCGCGTGGGCCAGCAGCCATTCCACCGGCCGCGCGCCCGACCATGCAACGCAATCCTCGACCTCCTTGACCTGTTCGGCGACATGGATGTGGATCGGACCGCCGGTCATGGAGACGACCCTTGCCAACTCATCGGGCGTCACCGCGCGAAGGCTGTGCGGCGCGATGCCGACGATGCCTTGATGCAAGGCGCGAACGGCCTCGCTGGCCTTCTCAAGCAGTCTTTCGAAACTGTTTAGATCATTAATGAATCGGCGCTGACCTTCATTGGGCTCAAGTCCGCCAAAACCTGAATGGGCATAAAAAACCGGCAGCAGCGTCAAGCCAATGCCGGTCTGCGAAGCAGCGGCCGCGGTGCGCTCGGCCATCTCGGCGATGTTCGCATATTGGCGGCCATCGAGATCGTGATGAAGGTAGTGAAATTCGCCGACGCGCGAAAAGCCGGCCTCCAGCATCTCCACGTAAAGCTGCGCCGCGACCGCCTCGACCTGGTCCGGCGTCATCGACAGGGCGAAACGGTACATCACCTCGCGCCAGCTCCAGAAACTGTCGGAGGACGGGCCGCGCGTCTCGGCCAGGCCAGCCATGCCGCGCTGGAAGGCGTGGCTGTGCAGGTTGGGCATGCCGGGAAGCACGATGGCGTGGCGCTCATCGCCGGGCAGGGCGCTGGCATCCGCCTCGACAGACGCGATCTTGCCGCCGTCGATGGTGAGGCGCACATTATTGCGCCAGCCTTCCGCCAGAAGCGCCTGTTCCGCAAAGATTGCCGTCACTTTTCCCTCCCGATGATCGCCGGTCATTCTACAATATCGCTTGCGCCGCCTTTTGATATGTATATACATAATATGAGCCAATTGATACGGAAAAGATCATGGTCGCCCACGATAAAACCCGGTTGGAAGCACAGCGCGTCTGGCGTAACGCACGTCTCGCGACCCTCGCTGAAGGCCTGCCCGGCCTGGGTATTGTCGAGCATGGCGCGGTCGTCGTGCAGGATGGCCGCATCGTCTATGCCGGACCGGAAGCGGACATGCCCGCCGTTTCTGCCGAGGCGGAAACAGTCGATTGCCAGGGCCGCTGGATCACGCCTGGCCTGATCGACTGCCACACCCATCTTGTCTATGCGGGCAACCGCGCCAACGAGTTCGAGATGCGGCTGGCAGGAGCCTCCTATGAGGAAGTCACCAGGGCCGGCGGCGGCATCGTATCCTCGGTCAAGTCGCTGCGCGCGGCCAGCGAGGATGAACTCGTCGCGCAGACGCTACCGCGCCTCGATGCGCTGATGGCGGAGGGCGTCACCACCCTCGAGATAAAATCCGGCTACGGGCTGGATCTTGAAAATGAGTCGAAATCGCTGCGCGCTGCCCGCCGGTTGGGCAATGAGCGTCCGGTTTCGGTGCGCGCGACATTCCTTGGCGCGCACGCGCTGCCGCCGGAAATGAATGGCGACAAGGACGCCTATATCGATCTTGTCGCAAACAGGATGCTGCCGGTGATTGCCGCCGAAGGGCTGGCGGATGCGGTCGATGGTTTTTGCGAAGGCATCGCCTTTTCGACCGAGCAGATCGCGCGCGTTTTCGATGCCGCCAAGGGGGCAGGCCTGCCGGTGAAGCTTCATGCCGACCAGCTGTCCAACCTGCATGGCGCGGCACTTGCGGCAAGGTACGGCGCGTTGTCGGCCGATCATCTGGAATATACCGACGAGGCCGGCGCTGCCGCCATGGCCAAGGCCGGCACGGTGGCGTCCATCCTGCCCGGCGCATTCTATTTCATCCGCGAGACGAAGAAGCCGCCGATCGACCTGTTTCGCAGGCATGGTGTGAAGATGGCCATCGCCACCGACAGCAATCCCGGCACCTCGCCGCTGACCTCGCTGCTTTTGACCATGAACATGGCAGCCACGCTGTTCGGCTTGACCGTCGATGAGTGCCTGGCCGGCGTCACCCGCGAAGCCGCCCGCGCATTGGGCGTGCTCGGCCAAACCGGTACGCTGGAAGCCGGAAAGTCGGCCGATCTGGCGATCTGGGACATCGAGCGCCCGGCGGAACTTGTTTATCGCATGGGGTTCAACCCGCTGCATGCCCGTATCTGGAGGGGATTATGACGGAACTCATCTTGAAGCCCGGCGAAGCGACGCTGGACGACTGGCGCGCCATTTATCGTGGTGCGGTGCCGAAGCTGGATGCCTCCTGCCGTCCGAAGATCAAGGCAAGCGCCGAAGCTGTTCGGCGCATTCTGGCCAAGGGCGAGCCGGTCTATGGCGTCAATACGGGTTTCGGTAAGCTGGCCAGCGTGCGCATCGCCACCGGCGACCTTGAAACGCTTCAGAGGAACATCGTGCTCAGCCATGCCGCCGGTGTCGGCGAGCCGATGCCGGTTGCCATCGCCCGCCTGATGATGGCGCTGAAAATGGCAAGCCTGGCTCAAGGCGCGTCCGGCATCCGCCCGCAGACCATCGAACTTCTGGAAGCAATGCTGGCCAACGACGTCATCCCGGTCGTGCCGGCGCAAGGGTCGGTCGGGGCTTCCGGCGATCTCGCACCGCTGTCGCACATGACGGCGGCGATGATCGGCGTCGGCGAATGCTTCACCCCTCATGGCCGTGTGCCGGCCAAGGTGGCGTTCGTCTCGCATGGGCTGGAGCCGGCGGTGCTGGGCGCCAAGGAAGGCCTGGCGTTGCTCAACGGCACGCAATTCTCCACCGCTTACGCGCTGGCGGCTTTGTTCGAGGCGGAGGTGCTTTACCAATCGGCGCTGGTTGCCGGCGCGCTTTCGACCGACGCGGCGCGCGGTTCCGATGCACCGTTCGATCCGCGCATCCACCTTTTGCGCAAGCATCGCGGCCAGATCGAAACGGCGCAGGCGCTGCGCAACCTGATGGCCGGCAGCGCCATTCGCGAATCGCACCGCGTCGGCGACGAGCGTGTGCAGGACCCGTATTGCCTGCGCTGCCAGCCGCAGGTGATGGGCGCGGCCCTTACCGTATTAAGGCAGGCCGCCGATACGCTGCGCACCGAGGCCAACGGCGTTACCGACAATCCGCTGATCTTCCCTGGTGACGACCTTGGAGAAGATACCGCGCTTTCCGGCGGCAATTTCCATGCCGAGCCGGTGGCCTTCGCCGCCGACATGATCGCGCTTGCCGTCTGCGAAATCGGCTCATTGTCGGAGCGGCGGCTGGCCATGCTGGTCGATCCGGCGCTGTCCGGCATGCCTGCCTTCCTGACGCCGAAGCCCGGCCTCAACTCCGGCTTCATGATCCCGCAGGTGACGGCGGCAGCGCTCGTTTCTGAAAACAAGCAGAAGGCCTATCCGGCCAGCGTCGATTCCATCCCGACTTCCGCCAATCAGGAAGACCATGTTTCCATGGCCGCGCACGGCGC
>DASYCS010000312.1:0-9406 GCA_036500025.1 Mesorhizobium sp.
GCGCATCGTTGGAAAGTTTCCCCGCGCCATCTGGCGAGCCAATGGCCGCGCGCAGGAAATCACCGTCTGGTGCTCCAACGATTATCTCGGCATGGGCCAGCACCCGGACGTCATCGCCGCCTTGCAGAACGCGGCCGGCCAGATGGGTTCGGGCGCGGGCGGCACGCGCAACATTTCCGGCACCAGCAACCCGCTGGTGGAACTGGAAATGGAACTGGCCGACCTGCACGGCAAGGAGGCCGGCCTTGCCTTCACTTCCGGCTTCATTTCCAACGAGGCGTCGATCTCGACCATCGCACGGCTTTTGCCGAATTGCCTGATCATCTCCGATGAACTGAACCATGCCTCGATGATCGAGGGCGTGCGCCGCTCGGGCGCGGAGAAGAAGATTTTCCGCCACAACGATGTCGCGCACCTTGAAAGCCTGTTGCAGGCGGCGGGACGCGATCGCGCCAAGCTGATCGTCTTCGAGAGCGTCTATTCGATGGACGGCGACATCGCGCCGATCGAGAAGATCGCCGACCTGGCCGACAAATACAACGCCATGACCTATATCGACGAGGTTCACGCGGTCGGCATGTATGGCCCGCGCGGCGGCGGCATCACCGAGCGCGAGGGGCTGGCCGACCGCATCGACATCATCGAAGGCACGCTGGCCAAGGCGTTCGGCACGCTGGGCGGCTACATCACCGGCACCAGGGCGGTCATCGACGCCGTGCGCTCCTATGCGCCGGGCTTCATCTTCACCACGGCCTTGCCGCCGGCGCTTGCGGCTGCGACCACCGTTTCCATCCGCCATTTGAAGAATTCGCAGGCCGAGCGCGAAGCGCAGCAGCGCCAGGTTGCCCATACCAAGCATGTGCTGGCTGCGGCCAATCTGCCGGTAATGGCGTCCGACACCCACATTGTGCCGATCCTGGTCGGCGATCCCGAGCTTTGCAAAATGGCGACGGACCGGCTGCTCGGCGTCCACGGCATCTATATCCAGCCGATCAACTACCCGACCGTGCCGCGCGGCACGGAGCGGCTGCGCATCACGCCGACGCCGTTCCATTCGGACCAGTTGATCCTCGATCTTCAAGGTGCGCTGGTCGAGACATGGGATGCGCTGGGCATTCCCTATAGCGGCGCGGGGCGCACATCCGTCACGGAAAGCGACCGCATCATCCCGCTGCTGGTTCCCAAGTCGGGCGGCTGAACGCCAGCCCCGTCAGGAACGCCAGCCTTGTCAGGAACGTGGGCCTCGTCTAGGCCGCCGGCGCCGTACTGGCCGAACGGCGCGCTTCCTGTTCGGCATCGTCGCGCTGAACCCTGCCGGTAGTGAGCAAAACGATCGGGACGCGGCTCTTGCCAAGCACGGTTGCGGCCGTATCGCCGAAGAACAAATCATCGCCCGGCCGCTGCGTAACCCCCATCACCACCAGCGCGATACCGCGCGCCGCCTCGCGGCGGATGGCGTCGCCGGCAGCGCCTTGCATGCGCATGGCCGTCAGCATCGGCACGCCATAACGTTCGCCAAGGTCGGCGATATCCTTCAGCACAGCCTCCTCGCGCCGGTGCGAAAGCGACGTTTTACGCTGCCCGGCAACGTCTTCGCGCGCCACGTAGAGCGCCTTGACGCGGGCGCGGTTGGGCCGCGCGATGGCGAGCGCCAGTTCGGCGGCGCGGCGCGAGGCTTCGGTTCCGTTGACGGGAACCAGTATGGTCTCGCCCGCCTTCAGCGTCGGCATCCTGCCCGTCGTTCCGGGGCCTTTCACCACCAGGCAAAGTGGCCCGTCGAACCCGCCGGCAAGATCGTTCATGCGGGCGGTGAAATCGCCCTTTGCCGTCAGGCTGTCGTTCAGGCCGACCAGCAGCATGTCGTAGCCCTTGCGCGCTTCCTCGGCGATGGTCTTGCCGGAAACGCCGGTGTCGGCGCGGGCGTTTACCTGCACCTTGTCGACCGGCGTGTCCTCGCTTTCCAAAACGGCCTTGGCGCTGGCTTTGGCCCCCTTCTTGATTGTTTCGAGATGCTTTTCCGGGCTTTTTGATTTGGCCGGTTTCGCAGCCTCGCTGTTGGCGAGATGCAGGAACGTCGTCGGCATGCCCCTGCCGCCGCCGATCAGCCCGGCCAGATAGGCGGTGAACTTGCCGATCGGGCTGTCGTCGGCGGCCAGCAGCAGGCGCTGGAGCTTGGAGACGAAACCGCGCTGGTCCAATTCCTCGCGCTCGACGCGTTCTTTTTCCATTTCGCCCATCGGCAGGCGGCCGAGCGCCCAGCGCAGCATCGGCGGCATCGCCAGCGTGGTGATGACCGCCATGGTGACGATCATGGTGAACAGGTTCTGCGAAAGGATGCCCATCGAAAGTCCGATGCTGGCGACGATGACCTCGGTCGAGCCACGCGCATTCATGCCGCAGCCAACCGCCGTCGCCTCCTTGACCGACAGGCCGGCAAGCTTGCCGCCGATGAAGGCGCCGCTGAATTTGCCGACGCTGGCGATGAGAACGAGGCCAAGCGTCAGCAGCGCCAGCGTCGGGTCCTTGAGCACGGTAAGATCGGCGGAAAGGCCGGCCATGCCGAAGAAGATCGGCATGAACAGCGCGGTGATGACGCCGCGCAGCTGGCTTTCGATGTGGTCTGAAAGGATCGGCGATTCGCCGACCAGTATGCCGGCGACGAAAGCGCCAAGCACCGTATGCACGCCGATCATGTCGGTGATCAGCGCCATCACGCCCATGATGATCAGGATCATGGTGATAACGGCATATTCGCTGCGGAATACGTCGTTTGTCCAGCGGATGAGCGTGAAGACGATGCGGCGTCCAAGCGTGAAGCTGAACACCATGAACGCCGCCACCGCCCCGATGCTGGTCAGCAGTGGGATTATCTCGACCTTGCCGTGCGTGGCGATGCCGAAGGTTATGGCGATGATCAGCCAGCCCACCGTGTCTTCGATGATGGCGGAGGAAACGATGACCTGGCCAAGGTTGCGGCGCATGAAATTCATGTCGCGAACCACCATGGCTACGATCTTGACCGATGAAATCGACAAGGCGGTACCGATGAAAAGCCCGGCGACGACGCGCTCGTCCGGCTCCGGCAGCAAGGTTTCCGGCAAAAACTGCGCCAGCGCGAAGCCGCAGGCAAACGGCACCAGAACGCCGGTGGTCGAGATGGAAAAGCAGGCGGCGCGCACCCGGCGCACCAGCTTCAAATCCGTCTCCATGCCGGTAAGCAGAAGCAGCATCAGGATGCCGAGCTGCGAAACGGCGTTGATCATGCTTTTCTGGACCGGATCGCTGGAAAACACGAAATGCTGCGCCGAAGGCAGCACCCAGCCAAGCAGCGAAGGCCCAAGCAGGATGCCGCCGATCAACTGGCCCATGACGGCCGGCTGCCCCCATCGCTGGAGGATTTCGCCAAGCCCCCGGCCGACGACCAGCAACAGCACGATTTCGGCGACGAAGGCGGCTTCGCTGGAACCGGAGAGACTGGGCGCCTTCGCCGCGCCCTCTGCTGCCCCCTCTGCGCCGAATGCCTGGCCCGCGATCAAAAGCCCCGCCGTCAAAAATAGGGCCGCACCAAGCCCGATCACCGGAAAAAGAAACGGCGACCGCCTGTTGCCTGCCTTGTTCATGAAGCGCTTATCCCCTGCTTTCCTGACCATAGAACGCATCGAAGTGGATTTACGTTGCGCGTGATCTTATTCTTTTAGGAACGGCATCGTCGCCACGGTGAAAATATCCCGGTCAAGTTCATTCATCCAGCCATCCATTCACTCCGGGCGCGGAACCGCCGTCTGTTCCAGCCGTTGAAGAAAGCGCCCGGCAGCCCGCCATTTCCCATCGGCGCAAAACCAGCCACGGACCTCATGCACGATCGCTCGCAGACCCTGCCTCATTCGATTGCCGCCGCTCTTCGAAAGAAAGCGCCGGGGTTCATCGAGTTCGAAAGCGACGCCGCCTGCACGACCATCGCCTCCTACAATGTCCACAAATGCGTCGGCACCGATGGCAAGTTCGACCCGGCGCGCGTGGCGCGCGTGGTCGGCGAAATCGACGCCGACATCATCGCGCTGCAAGAGGCGGACGAGCGCACCGGCGCGCGTCAGGGCCTGCTCGACCTCGAAGCACTGCAACGCGAAACCGACCTCGTGCCCACCCACCGGCCGGAAAATCTCGGAAGCCATGGCTGGCATGGCAATTTGATATTGGCGCGGCGCGGCGTCATCCAGGATGTGCGGCAGGTGCGGCTGCCCGGTTTCGAGCCGCGCGGCGCGATCATCGTCGACCTCGAAATCAAGGGCGTCGCGCTTCGCGTGGTGGCGGCGCATTTCGGGCTGCTGCGGCGCTCGCGCTCGCAACAGGCAAGCGCGCTTGTCGAGGCCACCCATTCGGTATTGCGCCCGACGATCCTGCTTGGCGACCTCAACGAATGGCGCGTGCGCAACCGCTCTTCGCTTCTGGCGCTGCTGCCGCATTTCGGGCCGGTCCATGCCGTGCTTCCGAGCTTTCCGTCGCGCTATCCGCTGCTGGCGCTCGACCGCATCCTTGCCCGCCCGGCCAATCTCATCACCCGCATAGAGGTGCACCAGACGCCGCTCGCCCGCCTTGCCTCCGACCATCTGCCGATCAAGGCGCGCCTCAACCTCGACGGAGTGAGACAGGCGCCGACGCAACCGGATGGCGCCTGAACAGTTCTTGCTCAACGTTGACTGCGCGTGCTGAATAGCGCCGCAGCGGATGGATATGGATGGATATAGCCGCCTCGCAATTTGCCAGGGACAAGATCGCGGCCGGCAATACCGGCCTGCTTCTGGTCGCCGATAATCACGACGCCTTTGCGGCGCGGATGCTGGCGGCGCGCAATGCGACGCGCACGCTCGACCTGATGTACTACCTCTGGCATGACGACCATACCGGCCGCGTTTTGATGCAGGAAGTCGTCAGGGCGGCGGAGCGCGGCGTGCAGGTGCGCATCATTCTGGATGACATCAACCCGCGCAACAGCGACACCGCCTATCTGGCGCTCAATGCCCATCCGAACATCCAGCTGAAGCTTTTCAACCCGAGCGGGGCGCGAAACGGCAGCCTGCTGCGTGGCGTGGAACTGGTTTTCCGTCTGTTCGCCATGACGCGCCGGATGCACAACAAGGCCTGGATCGCCGACGGCGCCATCGCCATCGTCGGCGGCCGCAACATTGGCGACGCCTATTTCGACGCCGCCGAGACCAATTTCCGCGACCTCGACCTGCTGGTGCTCGGCGCCGGCGTGCGGCAGGCCGCCGGAATCTTCGAATCGTTCTGGAACTGCCCGGCCGCCCGGCCCATCGACGCGCTGCATCCCGGCGAAGCCATCTCGATGCCGGGTTTCGTCGCTTCCGTCGACGAGGCGGTGGATGTGGCCCTGTTGAGCGCCACCCACGACCTCAATTCGATTTCGGCGCTGATTGCCGGCGGCGACGGCTTCCGCTGGACGAGCAGCGCCCGCGTCATCTCGGACCCGCCCGAAAAGGTGCGCGGCGAGAAGCCGAGAAGCTGGCTGATGCAGGCGCTGCTTCCCATTCTCAGGTCGAGCCGGCGCAATCTGGAAATCGTGTCGCCCTATTTCATTCCCGGAAGGAAGGGCGCCGCCCTCTTTTCGGAACTGGTCTCGAAGGGCGCCAGGGTAACGGTGCTGACCAATTCTCTCGCCGCCACCGATGTCGCCACCGTCCACGGCGCTTACGCCAATTACCGCAAGCGCCTGTTGCGGGCCGGCATCCGTTTGTTCGAGCTGCAACCGTTCAGCCGGCAGGCCAACATCTCCGTCTTCGGCTCCAAGGGCGCCAGCCTCCACACCAAGGCCTTCACGGTTGACGACAGGATCGGCTTCGTCGGCTCGTTCAATTTCGACCCGCGGTCGGTTTCGCTGAACGCCGAAATGGGCGTGCTGTTCGAGGACGAACAGCTGGTGGCGGAACTGCGCGAGCGCTTTCGCCACGAAATACAGCCGCAGACCAGCTATGAGGTGACCTTGCGGGACGCCGGCCTGGTCTGGACCGGCATCGACCAGGGCCAGATGCATCAATACGTCCGCGAGCCGGAGGCAAGCTGGTCCCGGCGCCTGCTGGCGGCGCTGGTGCGCTGGCTGCCGATCGAATCCCAGCTGTGAGCGCAAGCCGCGGGGATGGTGATTAAGCTACCGGTGATTAAGACGCTGGCTTTCGCTGTGGATGCGCGTACGATTAACAATTGATAATGCGCGCGCCAGCCAATTGGCGTTAGGCAACCGCGCCGCTTGTTGCCGTCGGGGGGATCCTTCCTGCGATGCATGGTCGCTGGAGATGGTTTTTGCCCCTTCCTCTCTTCTTGCAGCTTAGCCAGCGCGACCTCATCTCCAATGAGGAGAAGGCGGAGCTTTTCGCGCTGTTTTCCCGCCAGAAGGCCTATGCCGCCGGCGACGAGATCGTGCGCGAAGGAGCGCGGCCCAAGGTGAGCCTGCTTTTGATGGAGGGATTGGCCGGGCGCTTCAAGGTGCTGGAAGATGGCGGCCGCCAGATAACGGCATTCCACGTTCCCGGCGATTTTCTCGACCTGCATGGCTTTTTGCTGAAAGTGCTGGCGCATGGTGTCGTCGCGCTTTCGCCGTGCACGCTGGTCCAGGTCGAGCACGAGGCGCTGAAGAAACTGACCGAAACCTCGCCGCATCTGGCGCGCATGCTGTGGCTGGATACGCTGATCGACGCCTCGGTCCACCGCGAATGGCTGGTCGCCATGGGGCGAAGGCCGGCCATCGGCCAGTTGGCTCATTTGATGTGCGAGCTTTACGTTCGCCTGAAAGTCGTCGAACGGACGGATGGCTACAGCTTCACGCTGCCCTTGACCCAGAACGAGCTGGCCGATGCGCTCGGCCTGTCGGTGGTCCATGTCAACCGCACGCTACGCGACCTGCGCAAGCGCGGCGTCATTCGCTGGGAGGGCGACCGCATTCACATAGACGATTGGGACGGACTGGTCGAAATCGCCGAATTCGATCCGACCTATCTATGCTTGCAGCAGGAGCCGCGCTGAGCGTCAGCCGTTTTCGCCTATCCAGCGCGATGAAAAGATCAGCGAAGCCTCGAATATCGGCCGGTTGGCGGCATCACGCACCTTTACCCACATTTCCATGGTTTCGCCGTTCGGAAACCGATCGCGCGCAATGCCGGGCAGCGCGTTGACCGCGGCTTCACGCACGCTTTCCAGTCCTGTGAATTCGACGCCTTCGGCATCGCTCAATATTTGCTCGCCGTCATAAGTGTCGAAGAAGAAGCGTGGCATCGTCTCGCTCCGATTGCAGACCAATCCACAACAGCGCGCCCAAGGCTTTGGTTCCGCTGTCGCAAAGTGGCGGGGCTAAAAGCCCCGACAAGACAAAAACCCGCCGCTCCTTTGGAACGGCGGGTTGTCTGTCCGGCGGAAAACGGCTTTGCCGTTACATGCCGGAGGCTTCCTATATTCGCCCAAGCACGACGAGGATGATGACGATGATGAGGACCAAGCCAAGGCCGCCGCCGCCATAATAGCCCGTGCCGTAGAATGGGCCGCCGCCAAGGCCGCTGAAGCCGCCGAGAAGCGCCAGGATCAGAATGATGATGAGAATGGTGCCTAAGCCCATAATGTTGCCTCCTGCTTTGCAGCGCGCCTCAATGGCGTCAGCCGTTACATGCGATGAACGCGGCAAGGGGCCTTCGCGTTCCACAACTCGTTAAGCGGCAGGCTTTCGGGGCAGGCGGCCCTTACAGGCTGTCTTCGAGAATAGGCGCGATGGCGACCGAATTCTCGCTTCGGCTGAAGGCGATGGCCAGGCGGAACGAATGGGCGATGCGCAACGCGCGTTCCATGAACAGCGATGCCACTTCGGGCGGGCATAGCCTGCGCACGGTGGCGCGAAACAGCTGAAGCCAGCGCCGGAAATGCTGTCCGCCAAGGCCGGGTATGGCCAGATGCGGGGGCAGGGGCCGCCCGTCATAGCGCCCGGTTCGCAGCAGCGTCGACGACCAGAAGTCGCACATCCTGGCCAGATGCCGTGGCCAGTCGTCCGGTACTATCCGGCTGTGGAAGATCGGCCCGAGCAGGTCGTCGGAGCCGATGGCGTCATAGAAACCGTGGACGACGGCGCGAACCATGGCTTCGTCCAGAATTTCCGGCAGCGCAACGCCGTCGATGACGATCGCTTTCCTGGCCCGGCCAACTTCGTTCATTTCCGTTTCCCGCAATTCTCGGCCGTGCCGTCTTCGCTGCCCGTCTTGCCTCCACATAGGCTTCTTTTTGCGCGACCTCGTCCCGGCAACCCCGGACCGGGCGCGGCCGGGCGTATTTGCGCAATAGCAAACTGGGGAACGTCCTGTCGCGCGCTTAATCACTCGCGCAGAATGCTTGCGCGCTGGCGAGCCTGTTCTTATATACGCGCCAAGCCGTTCGACGCTTGGCCTGTGCTAGTCGTCGCGACGGAAATCTTGTGAACAGGGGTTTTCAACGGAACGCCTCATGGGTCCGGAAAACCTGCTTAGCGGAGAGAGTACACATGGCTAAAGTAATCGGCATCGACCTCGGCACAACCAATTCCTGCATCGCCATCATGGATGGCAAGGAACCGAAGGTCATTGAAAACGCGGAAGGCGCGCGCACCACGCCTTCCATCGTCGCGATCAGCGGCGACGGCGAACGCCTCGTCGGCCAGCCGGCCAAGCGCCAGGCGGTCACCAATCCTGAAAACACCATCTTCGCGGTCAAGCGCCTTATCGGCCGCCGCTTCGACGACCCCGTGACCGCCAAGGACAAGGACCTTGTGCCCTATAATATCGTCAAGGGCGACAATGGCGATGCCTGGGTGGAAGCCGGCGGCAAGAAGCAGTCGCCAAGCCAGATTTCGGCGATGATCCTGCAAAAGATGAAGGAAACGGCTGAAGCCTATCTCGGCGAGAAGGTCGAGAAGGCCGTCATCACCGTTCCGGCCTATTTCAACGACGCCCAGCGCCAGGCCACCAAGGACGCCGGCAAGATCGCCGGACTTGAAGTGCTGCGCATCATCAACGAGCCGACTGCGGCGGCCCTTGCCTACGGCCTCGACAAGCGCGAAGGCAAAACCATCGCGGTCTATGACCTTGGCGGCGGCACCTTCGATATTTCCGTGCTGGAAATCGGCGACGGCGTCTTCGAGGTGAAGTCCACCAATGGCGACACCTTCCTTGGCGGCGAGGACTTCGACATCCGGCTCGTCGAATATCTGGCGGCCGAGTTCAAGAAAGAACAGGGCATTGACCTGAAGAACGACAAGCTCGCCCTTCAGCGCCTCAAGGAAGCCTCCGAGAAGGCCAAGATCGAACTGTCCGCCAGCGCGCAGACGGAAATCAACTTGCCCTTCATCACCGCCGATGCGTCCGGCCCCAAGCACCTGACG
>DASYCS010000313.1:0-3315 GCA_036500025.1 Mesorhizobium sp.
TTCGATGATGCCGGAAAATGCCGGCGTGTTGACCATCGAATTCAAGGTCAACCTGCTGTCGCCCGGCAAGGGCGAACGCTTCCTGTTTCGCGGCTCGGTGACCAAGCCCGGCCGCACCATCATCGTCGCCGACGGACAGGCTTATGCCTTTGCGGCCGATGGCGAGGCGCGGCTGATCGCCACCATGACCGGCACCATGATGACCGTGGTGGGGCGCGACGGCATAGACGGCTGACCATGGGCGAGGCGACCCTGCTTTCCGGAAAGCATGTGCTTTTCGTCATGGCGGCGCAGGCCGAATATGGGCCGCACCTGAAAGATTTGTTTGCGCCGCTCATGACGGGCGTTGGCCCGGTCGAGGCCGCGGTGACGCTTGGCGCGGAACTCGCCCGGCTGGCCGCGCGACAAGCCTTGCCCGACCTCGTCGTTTCGCTCGGCTCCGCCGGCAGCCGGACGCTGGAACAGGGGCAAGTTTATCAAGCCGTCTCGGTCGCCTATCGCGACATGGATGCGTCCGCCCTCGGCTTTGAGCGCGGCGTGACGCCTTTCCTCGACCTGCCGGCGACGCTTGCCCTGGGGCCGATGATTCCGGGCGTGCGCGAGGCGACGCTTTCGACAGGCGCGGCCATCGTCTCCGGCGCCGCCTATGACGGCATTGCCGAGCAGATGGTCGACATGGAAACCTATGCCTGCCTGCGCGCCTGCCAGCTGTTTGGCGTGCCGCTGATTGCGTTGCGCGGCATTTCGGATGGTGCAGCCGAGCTTCGCCATATCGGCGACTGGACCGCCTATCTCGACATCATCGACCGCAAGCTGGCCGATGCCGTCCGCCTGCTGGAGAAGGCGATTGCCGAGGCTTGGGCACTAGCGGCGATATGATTTCCCGATGACGATTCAACGAGCCGAGCCCCATATCGTTGCCCGTTTTGTTGCCCGCAACAGTTATAAATTATCCGCTCCGGGCAAACCCGATATTGCATGAAAAGAGGCTGGCTTTGGCCTGATCGCGGCAACAAACTGCGCGGCAACGGATGAACCGCGCCGTTCTTGCCGCCATCGCCATGCCGGCGGCACAGGTGGCGGCGCTAGTCCATTTGCCGGAGCCGTCACGCTTTGGCCGGCCAGGCGCATCTGCGACGTCAGGCCCATGACAAACCCATTGCGTCGAGCGTACTTCTTCTTTAAAGGCCCGCCATGAAGACAGCCAATCATCCCGATACCGTTCTCATCATCGATTTCGGCAGCCAGGTCACCCAGCTGATCGCCAGGCGCGTCCGCGAAGCCGGCATCTATAGCGAGGTCGTGCCGTTCCAATTGGCCGACGAGGCGTTCCGCCGGATAAAGCCCAAGGCGATCATCCTTTCCGGCAGCCCCCATTCAGCCCTCGACATTGGCAGTCCGCGCGCTCCCGAATCCATCTTTCAGGCCGGCGTTCCCGTTCTTGGCATCTGCTACGGCGAACAGACCATATGCGCACAGCTTGGCGGCAAGGTAGAAGCCGGCCATGAACGCGAATTCGGCCGCGCCTTCCTCGAAATCGAGGACGATTGTGCCCTGTTCGACGGCGTCTGGGCCAAAGGCACCCGCCATCAAGTGTGGATGAGCCATGGCGACCGCGTCACCGCCATTCCGCCGGGCTTCAAGGTCGTCGGCACCTCGACCGGCGCACCCTTTGCGGCGATTGCCGACGAGGCGCGCAAATTCTATGCGGTGCAGTTCCACCCCGAAGTGGTGCACACGCCGGACGGCGCCAAGCTGCTGCGCAATTTCGTCCACATAATCGCCGGCCTGAAGCCCGACTGGACCATGGCCGCCTATCGCGAGCAGGCGGTCGAGGCTATCCGCAAGCAGGTCGGCAAGGGCAAGGTCATCTGCGCGCTTTCGGGCGGGGTCGATTCTTCCGTGGCCGCGCTGCTGATCCACGAAGCGGTCGGCGACCAGCTTACCTGCATCCTCGTCGACCACGGCCTGATGCGCAAGGACGAGGCCGCCGGCGTCGTGGCCATGTTCCGCGAGCACTATAATCTGCCGCTGATCCTGGTGAACGCGCAGGACCGTTTCATCGGCGCGCTGGAAGGCGAGAGCGATCCGGAAAAGAAGCGCAAGACCATCGGCAGGCTGTTCATCGAGGTGTTCGAGGAAGAGGCGCAAAAGCTTGGCGGGGCGGATTTCCTGGCACAGGGAACGCTTTATCCCGACGTTATCGAGAGCGTTTCCTTTACCGGCGCGACGTCCTCGACGATCAAGTCGCATCACAATGTCGGCGGCCTGCCCGAGCGCATGAACATGCAGCTGGTCGAGCCGCTGCGCGAACTGTTCAAGGACGAAGTTCGCGTTTTGGGCAAGGAACTCGGCCTGCCGGAAAGCTTCATCGGCCGCCATCCCTTCCCCGGACCGGGACTGGCCATACGCTGTCCGGGCGGCATCACCCGCGAGAAGCTGGAGATCCTGCGCGAAGCCGATGCCGTCTACCTGGACGAAATCCGCAAGGCCGGCCTCTACGACGCCATCTGGCAGGCCTTCGCCGTGCTGCTGCCGGTGCAGACGGTCGGCGTGATGGGCGATGGGCGCACCTACGAATTCGTCTGCGCGCTGCGCGCCGTCACTTCGGTCGATGGCATGACGGCCGACTTCTACCCTTACGACATGGCCTTCCTCGGCCGCGCCGCCACCCGCATCATCAACGAAGTACGCGGCATCAACCGCGTCGTCTACGACGTGACCAGCAAGCCACCCGGTACGATCGAGTGGGAATGATTTGATACCGTCAGGTGACTATCGCCGGTCATCGCGATGGGCAGACGGCACGTCGTAAACAACGGTGTCGGTTTCGTCGACTACCGGGTTCCATCGCGGCAAGCGCCTCGATTTGACGTAAGCCGGCGGTAAAGTTTCTTACTCAGTCGCTCATTTTACCGTCAGCCGGATTTGACGCGCGGGCGCGGGTCAAATCCGGCTTGCGTTCAATTGGTCTTTAGGGAACCGTCTCGATTTTCGGCGATCCAGCGGGCAGCGAGTACCAGTGCGCCCATGCTGAAGTCCTTGCCGTGCCTGGCGACCATTTCTTCCGAAATCTTGGAGAGCCGTTCGAAAAACTCGTCCTTGCTTTCGTCCTCGGTGAGGGTGGGTTCGTTTTGCATTTTTTCCTCCGGTTTCATGCGGGTTTCCGCGGTTATTTGAACATCTGCGCGGGAAAAGTGACGATTGCGGCGGCGCCGTCGGCGCAACCGACGGCCAGGTGCCGTCCGTCGCCCGACCAGGTCAGCGCCGTGATCGCGCCGCCCAGCGGCTTGACCAGAAGTTCGTCCTGCGAGC
>DASYCS010000314.1:0-9513 GCA_036500025.1 Mesorhizobium sp.
GGCGTCGTCGCCGTCTTGTTTGCGCTGAATTTCATCCTGCCGGATTATGACCAGAACCTGTTTTCCCGCATCATGGTGCTGGCGGTGTTCGCCATGGGCTATAATCTGCTGTTCGGCTATGTCGGGCTGCTCAGCCTTGGCCACTCCATGTTCTTCTCCGCCGGCCTCTACGGCGCGGGGCTGGCGGTGGCGCATCTCGGCTGGGGCGTGCCCGCCGCCTTCGCCGCCGGGCTTTTATGCGGCGCGGCATTGGCGCTGGCGGTCGGCCTGCTGGCTTTGCGCACCACTGGCGTCGCCTTCATGATCGTCACCATGATGTTCGCGCAGGCGTTTTTCCTGACCATTCTCTACTTCTCGGCGTGGACCGGCGGCGATCAGGGCGTGGTGGTGGCGCAGGACGCGCGTAGCGTCGAGGTCGGCCCGCTGGCGCTCGACCTGACCGGCCCGGTTACCCGCTACATGGCGGCGCTTGCCCTGTTTTCCATCGCCCTGCTGGTCACGCTGGCCGTGGTGCGCTCGCGTCATGGCCGCGTATTGGCGGCGATCCGCGAGAATGAGGAACGCACGCGGATGCTGGGCTACGACACGTTCGCCAACAAGCTCGCGGCGGTGGTTCTGTCCGGCGCAATCTGCGCCGCCGCCGGTGCGGCCTACGCGCTTTTGTTCGGCTATGTCGGCTCCAATTTCGCCTCGGTGCAATATTCGATCCTGCCGCTTTTGTGGGTGCTGCTCGGCGGCGCGGGCACCACGCTTGGGCCGTTGGTCGGCACGCTTGCGATGTATTACGTCATCGATTTCACCAGTTTTTACACCTCGGCCTACCTGCTGGTCGTCGGTGTCGCGCTCATCGTTCTGGTGCTATTTTTCCCCAAAGGCATACTGGGAACCATTCGCCAGCGCTGGCTGGAGTGGGTGCCATGAAACCGCTGCTGACAACCGCCGGCCTGTCGCGCGATTTCGGCGGCCTGCGCGCGGTGGACAATGTCTATTTCTCGCTGGCTCCGGGCGAAATTCGCGCCATCATCGGTCCGAACGGGGCCGGCAAGACCACCTTCGTCAGCCTCGTCTGTGGCCGTATCCAGCCTTCGGCCGGCACGATCGCCTTTGATGGCGCGAACATAACCAGCCTGCCGGCCCATCGCCGCGTCCGGCTGGGCATCGCCTATACGTTCCAGATCACCAGCGTCTTTGGCCGGCTGAGCGCCTATGACAATGTCGCTTTGGCGGTGCAGCGAACGCTGGGCGACGGGCGCGGCGAGGCCGCGTTGCGGGCCGGCGTGATGGAAGTGCTCGGCCGTGTCGGCCTTGCCGACCGCGCCGCGATGCCTGCCGACCAGCTTGCCTATGGCCACCAGCGCCTGCTCGAAGTGGCGATGGGATTGGCGCTGAAGCCGCGCCTGCTCATCCTCGACGAGCCGACGCAGGGGCTGGCGGTCGCGGAAATCGAAAACTTTATCGCCCTCGTCCGCGACATCGCCAAAAGCGCGACCGTGCTGCTGATCGAGCATAATATGCAGGTGGTGATGCAGCTTGCCCACCGCATCACCGTGATGAATGCCGGCAGGATACTGGCCGAAGGCACGCCTGAAGCCATCCGCGCCAACGCCGCCGTGCAGGATGCCTATCTGGGGAAGGCCGATGGCTGAGGCGCTGTCCATTGCCGCGCTGGACTGCTTCTACGGCGAAGTGCAGGTGCTGCACGGCCTCGACCTGACCTTGCAGCAGGGCGAAGTGCTGTGCCTGCTCGGACGCAACGGCGCCGGCAAGACGACGACACTGAAGGCGATCATGGGGCTGGTGCGGGCCGCCGCAGGCTCGATCAAGCTGGATGGCCGGGAACTGACCGCGCTACCTGCGCATGAGGTGCCAAGGGCCGGCATCGGCTATGTGCCGCAGGGCAGGCGGCTGTTCGCCGAAATGACAGTGGCCGAAAACCTGGAAATCGGCCTGATGGCGCGCGGCAAGGGCAGGCAAACGCGCGAAGCCGTGCTCGATCTGTTTCCGCTGTTGCGCGAGCGGCTGAAGCAGCGTTCAGGCACGCTGTCGGGGGGCGAGCAGCAGATGCTGGCCATGGCGCGCGCGCTCTGCCTGGAGCCGCAGGTGCTGCTGCTGGACGAGCCGACCGAAGGGCTGATGCCGTCGATGATCGAAAAGATCCGCGAGACGGTGGCGCGGCTGCGGCAAGCCGGCGTTTCCACCATTCTGGTCGAGCAGCGGGTCGATGCGGTGCTGTCGCTTGCCGACCGCGTGACCTTCATCGAGAACGGCCATAGCCGCGAGACGATCGCCGTCGAAGCGCTGCGCGCCGACCCGTCCGCCATCCGGCGTTATGTCGGCGTAAGCTGACCCGATTCCGGGAAAGCGCAAGCCGGATTGCCGTCCGCAATCGTGTGGTAAAGCTGTTTCAGCCGAAGAAAAGAAGACTAGACAGGATGAATACCGGGATCAGCACCGTGCCCGACCACAGCATATAGCCAAAGAAGCTCGGCATGGTCACGCCCTGCCGCCGCGCGATGGCATAGACCATGAAGTTGGGAGCGTTGCCGATGTAGGTGTTGGCGCCCATGAAGACCGCGCCCGCTGAAATTGCCGCCAGCGTCGAGGCGAACTCGGTCATCAGGTGCTGCGGGTCGCCGCCGGCCAGTTCGAAGAACACCAGATAGGTCGGTGCGTTGTCGAGGAACGACGACAGGATGCCGGTCAGCCAGAAATAAGCCATGTCGTTGGGCTGGCCGCCGGGCAGGGTGACGAGCGCCACCAGCGGCGACAGCGCGCCGTCATGGCCGGCTTTGAGGATCGCCACCACGGGAACGATGCAGATGAAGATGGCGGCGAACAGCTTCGCCACTTCGGCGATAGGCCCCCATTCGAAGCCGTTGGCCTTGCGGTATTCCTTGCGCGATACGGCCAGCGAGATGAAGGCGAGCGTCAGGATGATGAGGTCGCGCACCAGGTTCTGCAACTCGACGCCGACGCCATGGATGCTCAGCGAAATGCCGGGCTTCCAGGTGGCGGACAAAAGGATCGCGGCAATAACGCCTGCCAGCAACGGCACATTGACGAGGCCGCGAATGCGAACCTTGCGGTCGGGCGTCGGGTCCTTGATCTTCGGCGCGCCGGCTTCGCGGCGATGCAGGATGACATCCAGGATAAAAAATATGGCAAGCACCATGCCGCCGACGAACAGCGTGTCGGGCAGGATGTGAACGGTCGTCCAGAAGAAATCGACGCCGCGCAGGAAGCCGATGAACAAGGGCGGATCGCCGAGCGGGGTCAGCGAGCCGCCGATATTGGCGACGAGGAAGATGAAGAACACAACGACATGGGCGTTGAAGGGCCGATTGTCGTTGGCGCGGATGATCGGGCGGATCATGATCATCGCCGCGCCGGTCGTCCCGACGATCGAGGCGAGGATCGAGCCGATCAGCAGCAGGCCGGCATTGACCAGCGGCGTGCCGTGGATATTGCCCGCTATCAGGATGCCGCCTGCGATGGTGAACAGCCCGAACAACAAGATGATGAACGACATATATTCAAGCAGCAGCGCGTGAAGCACCGCCTCCGTGGCGGCGGATGCGCCGAAGGAGGCGGCCAGCGGAACGATGACCGACACGGCCCAGAAAGCGGCGATCTTGCCGTAGTGATGCTCCCAGAAGTGATGGAAAAGCAGCGGGCCGGTGGCGATGCACAAAAGCAGGCCGGCAAAAGGCAGCGCCCACCACAGCCCCATCGAGGCGCCGGGCAAGCCATGCTCCTCGGCCGCCAGCGCCGCGCTTGAGCATAGCGCGGCGACAAGGAACGTCATGCCCGCCAGGGCCACCTTCGAAAGCCGCATCAAACCCCCATCCGATATTTCTGCGCGCGAACCCGCGCGGTGTTGCTCAAGTAAGCGTCACGCCCGCCTCGCGCATGCGCACCAGCATTGTGTCCATCGATCCGTCGAGGCCGATACCCCGGCAGGCGTCGAGCCGGACCGTCACAGCGAACCCCTGCGCGACAGCGTCCAGCGCGGAGAAGGCGACGCAGAAATCGGTGGCAAGCCCGGCAAGCGTGATCGCCGAGATGCCGCGTTCGCGCAGATAGCCGGCAAGCCCTGTCGGCGTTTCGCGGTCGTTCTCGAAAAAGGCCGAATAGCTGTCGATTTCAGGGCGAAAGCCCTTGCGGATGACCAGTTCCGCCTTCGCCCAGGCGAGGCCCGAATGAAAATCGGAACCGAGGCTACCCTGTATGCAATGGTCCGGCCACAGCGTCTGCTCGCCATAAGGCATCGTGATCGTCTGGAACGGCTGGCTGCCGGGATGGCTGGAAGCGAAGCTCGAATGGCCGGCGGGATGCCAGTCCTGCGTCAGCACGACATGCTCGATGTCACGGATCATCGCGTTGACCAGCGGCACGATCTCGTCGCCGCCGGCAACCGCAAGCGCGCCGCCGGGGCAAAAATCGTTCTGCAAGTCGACAATGATCAGCGCTTCCGTGGCCATGAAGCCAAATCTCCTGTTTCCGGCAGGCCGCGAAGCGGCCGGGGCAGAAACTTGACCAGATGGCCGGCCACGTCAACCTTCAACCGGGAATGGCAGCCTCAAAGCAGAGTGACGCCGTTTGCAGGGGATTGTCCGGTCAGCAGACGGGTGGGGCCGCGCCAACGGCTGGTCGGTCCTAGTTTGCCGGCTCAACCGGCCTGACGTTGGGCGCGGCTTCGATGACCAGCGGCTCGAAACCCTCGACGCCGGCATCGATCATTTCGAAGAACTGCCGGCGCATGCGCGGTTCCCAGAACTTGTTGATGTGGTCCGCCACTCCGGCAACGCCCTCGGCGCGCGGCTTCGACTTGAAGAACCACGCGATCTGGTTGACCTGGTAGATCAGCTTGTCAGGCGACATTTTTCGCGGCTCCGGAAGCGATGCGGTCGGGATGGGTGAAGGTATCGAATTCCTCGCCGCGCACCAGCGCCACCAGCGTCATGCCGGCCTCCGCGGCGGTGCGGATGGCAAGCGCCGTCGGCGCGGACACGGCGATGATGAAGGGCGAACCGATGGCCGCCGTCTTCTGCACCATTTCCACCGAGACGCGCGACGTGACGACGACCGCGCCGGACCGCCCGTCGACCCCGGCCCTGGCCAGCGCGCCGGCCAGCTTGTCGAGCGCGTTGTGGCGGCCGACATCCTCGCGCGCCATGACGATGCCCTTGCCGGGAACATAGAACCCTGCCGCATGCACCGCGCCGGTCTCGGCGTGCAGGGGCTGCACCTTCGACAAAAGCCTTACGGAACGCACGATATCGTCCTGTGAAAGCGATAGCGGCGAGGCATCGACCGCATCGACCGACCGCATGGCTTCCTCGATGGATTCGATGCCGCACAGGCCGCAGCCCACGGGGCCGGCCAGTCTGCGGCGGCGCGCCTCGAAACGCGTATTGGCGCCGTCCTTCAGCAATATCTGGATGTCGATGCCGGCGCCGTGATCTTCGACCTCGATGGCTTCGACCTCGACAGGCGAGGCGATGATGCCCTCGGTCAGCGAAAAACCCAATGCGAAATCCTCGAAATCAGCCGGGCTTGCCATCATCACCGCATGGGTGGTGCCGGCGAAACTGAACGCTACCGGCGTTTCCTCCGGCACCCTGCGGTTGGCCCTTGCCGTGCCGCTGGCCCGGTGGGCCAGCCGCGATATTTCGGTGACGGCGGCGCGTGGCGAGGCCACCGGCCTACTCCGCCGCTTCGACCGCGATGCGCCGGGTCTTGCGGGACAGTTCCTCATATTCCACCTGCCATTCGCTCGGCCCGTTCGAGGGCGCGACCTGCACGGCGGTCACCTTGAATTCGGGGCAGTTGGTCGCCCAGTCGGTGAAGTCGGTGGTGATGACGTTTGCCTGCGTTTCCGGGTGGTGGAAGGTGGTGTAGACCACGCCGGGCGCTACGCGGTCGGTGATCAGCGCGCGCAGCGTCGTGTCGCTGGAGCGGCTCGACAGTCGGATCAGGTCGCCGTCGCGGATGCCGCGGTCCTCGGCGTCGTGCGGGTGGATTTCCAGCCGGTCCTTTTCATGCCAGGCGATGTTTCCGGTACGCCTGGTCTGCGCGCCGACATTGTACTGGCTGAGGATGCGACCGGTGGTGAGCAGCAGCGGGAAGCGCGGCCCGACCTTCTCGTCGGTCGCCACATATTCGGTTCGCACGAAGTTGCCCTTGCCGCGCACGATGCCGTCTATGTGCATGATCGGCGTGCCCAGCGGCGCCGCTTCGTTGCATGGCCACTGCACCGAGCCTTCGCGCTCAAGCAGTTCGAAGGAGACGCCGGAGAAAGTAGGCGTCGTCGATGCGATCTCGTCCATGATCTGCGAGGGATGCGTATAGTTCCAGTCGAGGCCGAGCGCGCGGGCCATTTCCTGCGTTGCCTCCCAGTCGGCATAGCGGGCCTTCGGCTCCATCACCTTGCGTATCAGATTGATGCGCCGCTCGGCATTGATGAAGGTGCCGTCCTTTTCCAGGAAGGTCGAGCCGGGCAGGAACACATGCGCATAGCGCGCCGTCTCGTTGAGGAACAGGTCGTGCACCACCACGCATTCCATCGCGGCCAGGCCGGCGGCGACATGCTTGGTGTCCGGATCGGATTGCAGGATGTCTTCACCTTGCACGTAGAGGCCCTTGAAGGTGCCTTCGACGGCGGCGTCGAGCATGTTGGGAATGCGCAGGCCCGGCTCCTTGTCGAGCGTCACGCCCCACAAATCCTCGTAGATCTTGCGCACGGAATCGGTCGAGACATGCCGGTAGCCCGGAAATTCGTGCGGGAACGACCCCATGTCGCACGATCCCTGCACATTGTTCTGGCCACGCAGCGGGTTCACGCCGACGCCCCTGCGGCCGAGATTTCCTGTCGCCATCGCAAGGTTGGCGATGGCCATGACCGAGGTCGATCCCTGGCTGTGCTCGGTGACGCCGAGGCCGTAATAGATCGCGCCATTGCCGCCGGTCGCGTAGAGGCGCGCGGCTTGGCGGACCAGGTCAGCCTCGATGCCGCAGACCTTGGCGGTCTCTTCCGGGCTGTAGCGCGGATCGGAGACGAATTCCGCCCAGTCCTCGAAGGCTTCCCAGTCGCATTTGGAATGGATGTAGACCTCGTCATAGAGCTTTTCGGTGACGATGACATGGGCGAGGCCGGTCAGGATGGCGACGTTGGTGCCCGGCTTGATCGGCAGGTGATAGGCGGCCTCGATATGCGGCGTCTTGACCAGGTCGATGCGGCGCGGATCGATCACGATGATCTTGGCGCCTTCGCGCAGCCGCTGCTTCATGCGCGAGCCGAACACCGGATGCGCGTCGGTCGGATTGGCGCCGATCAGCAGCATCACATCCGTCTCCTCGACGGAATCGAAGTCCTGCGTGCCCGCCGAGGTGCCAAGCGTGGTGTTGAGGCCATATCCGGTCGGCGAATGGCAGACGCGCGCGCAGGTGTCGACATTGTTGTTGCCGAAGCCCTGCCGCACCAGCTTCTGGACGAGATAGGTTTCCTCATCTGTGCAGCGCGACGAGGTAATGCCGCCGATCGAGCCGCGCCCATATTGGTACTGGATGCGCCGGAACTCGCCGGCGGTGTAGGCCATGGCCTCTTCCCACGACACTTCGCGCCAGGGATCGGTGATCTTCTCGCGGATCATCGGGCTGAGGATGCGGTCGCGGTGCGTGGCGTAGCCATAGGCAAAGCGGCCCTTGACGCAGGAATGGCCATGATTGGCCTTGCCCGCCTTGTAGGGCATCATGCGCACGACTTCTTCGCCCTTCATCTCGGCCTTGAAGTTGCAGCCGACGCCGCAATAGGCGCAGGTGGTGACGACCGAGCGGTCGGGCATGCCGTGTTCCAGCACGAGCTTCTCGCGCAAAGCGTCGGTCGGGCAGGCCTGCACGCAGGCGCCGCAGGATACGCATTCGGATTCGATGAAGCTCTCATGCATGCTGGCCGAAACGCGGGAATCGAAGCCGCGCCCCTCGATGGTCAGCGCGAAGGTGCCCTGCACGTCCTCGCAGGCCCGCACGCAGCGCGAGCAGACGATGCACTGGGACGGATCGTAGATGAAATATGGGTTCGTTTCGTCCTTGGCGATGAAATCGACCGGCAGCGAACCTTCGCCGGGCGCAATGTGGTTGCGGCCATCGGTGCCGTAGCGGTTTTCCGTCATGCCGACCAATTCAGCTACATGATCGAACTCGCTGCCGCCGGTGCCGCGTGTCTCGCCATGGCCGCTCGGATGATCGGAAACGTAAAGCTCCATGACGCCGCGCCGGATCGCGCCGAGGCGCTCCGTCTGCGTATGGACGACCATGCCTTCGCCCACCGGCGTGGTGCAGGAGGCGGGCGTGCCGTTGCGGCCTTCGATCTCAACCAGGCAGACGCGGCAGGAGCCGAACGCATCCAGCATGTCGGTGGCGCACAGCTTGGGAATTTCGACGCCTGCTTCCATCGAAGCGCGCATGATCGAGGTTCCCGCCGGCACGGTGACGGACTTGCCGTCGACGATCAGGGTGACCTGCTGCTCCGCCTTGGAGGCGGGCGTGCCGAAATCGATTTCCTGGATGAGATCCATGCCGGTTCTCCTATTCTGCCGCTTCGGCGACCGGGGTCGGCCGAAAATCTTCGGGGAAATGGGTAAGCGCGCTCATCACCGGATATGGGGTGAAACCGCCCAATGCGCAAAGCGAGCCGAATTTCATAGTATTGCACAAATCGGTGACCAGCGCGATCTGCTTCTCCGGCTCGATGCCCGTGGCCAGCTTGTCGAGCGTCTCCACGCCGCGCACCGAACCGACCCGGCATGGCGTGCACTTACCGCAGCTTTCGATGGCGCAGAACTCCATGGCGAAGCGCGCCTGCTTCAGCATGTCGGCGCTGTCGTCGAAGACGACGATGCCGGCATGGCCGATCAGCCCGTCCTTGGCGGCGAACGCCTCGTAGTCGAACGGCGTGTCGAACAGTTCGCGCGGGAAATAAGCGCCTAGCGGCCCGCCGACCTGCACCGCCTTGACCGGGCGGCCGCTGGCGGTGCCGCCGCCGATGCCGTCGACGATTTCGCCCAGCGTCAGGCCGAACGCCGCCTCGTAAAGCCCCGGATATTTCACGTTGCCGGCGATTTGGAGCGGAATGGTGCCGCGCGAGCGGCCTATGCCGTAATCCTTGTAGAACTGCGCGCCCCTGTCCATGACGATCGGCACGGAAGCCAGCGAAATGACGTTGTTGATGACGGTCGGCCGGCCAAACAGGCCCTTATGCGCCGGCAGCGGCGGCTTGGCGCGCACCTGCCCGCGCTTGCCTTCAAGCGAATCGAGCAGCGACGTTTCCTCGCCGCAGACATAGGCGCCCGCGCCGACGCGCACTTCCATGTCGAAGGCGTGGGCGGACCCCAGAACATTGACGCCGAGCACGCCCGAGCGGCGCGCCACTTCGACCGCCCGGCGCATGATGGACACCGCATGCGGATATTCGGAGCGAATGTAGATGAAGCCCTTGGTCGCGCCGGTGGCGAT
>DASYCS010000315.1:0-2687 GCA_036500025.1 Mesorhizobium sp.
CTGCTGGCTGCGCTCATGGTCGAAATCCTGGGTCGAAATCCTGGGCCGAAATGCTGGGACGAATTCCTGGATGGCGCGCCCCTGGATGGCGCGCCGTTGACAGGCGAAATGGTCTGGGTAATGTCTTTTATCGGGAAAAAACATTTACCCGTCAACCGGTTTTTCACGTAGGAAGCGCTCGAAGTTTTGCTTATCGCCGGCCAGGCCGGTAACGGGGAAGGCATGTCGAAGGGAAAAAACGTCTATAAGGATGCCTATAACCGTTGCCTGCGGCTGCTCGACGAGACGAGGCAACTGCCTTCGGAGCCGGAACTGGGCACCGCGCTTGGCGTCAGCCGTACCACGGTGCGCGCCATACTCGGCCGCATGCAGGAGACGGGGCTGATCGAGTGGAACAAGCGCGACAAGACCGTTTTGCGTGCGCCGGTGGAACAGGATTTCTTTCCCGAGGAAGAAACCGACACGCTGTCGCAGGTCATCGAGCGTAGTTTCATGCGGCGGCTGCTGGAGGGCGGCGCGGAAGCCGGCATCCAGATCAACGAGCTTGAGCTGGCGCGTGAAATCGGCGTCGGCACCACCAGCGTGCGGGAATTCCTGATCCGCTTCAGCCGCTTCGGCTTGATCGAAAAGCGCCGCAACAGCCATTGGGTGCTGAAAGGGTTTACGCGCTCCTTCGCGCTGGAACTGACCGAAATCCGCGAGATGTTCGAACTGCGCTCGGCTGCGGCCTTCGCCCGGCTGCCGGTGGACAATCCGGCATGGGCGGCGCTGGACGCGCTGGAGGCCGAACACCGCGCGCTGCAAAAGTCTATCGCCACCCGCTTCAGCGAATTCTCCGAACTGGACGAGCGGTTTCACCGGCTCATCCACAGCGCGTCGCATAACCGCTTCATCGTCGATTTCTACGATGTCATCGCGATGATCTTTCACTATCACTATCAGTGGAACAAGGCAGGCGAGCGCGAGCGCCAGCGCAACGAAGCGGCGGTGGGCGAGCATCTGGTCTATATCGAGGCGCTGAAGTCGCGTGACGCGGCCAAGGTCGACAGCGCCTGCCGCATGCACCTGAAATCGGCGCGCCGCACGCTTTTGACCTCGATGCCCGAGGCGGCGGGGGCCGAGGGTTGAAGTGTCGCGCTTCATTGTCGCGGCGGCGGCTTGGCGATATTCCGCCGGCGATTGCCGTGCTAGAAATCGGCCTGTTGTCGATTGGAGGGATGCGGCGTTGAGCAGTCGGCGCAGACGATGGAGCATGGCAGCGGCATTCGCCGCAGCCTATCTGCTCGTCCTGCAATCGGTTGTCGGCGCCTTCGCGCTCGGCGTCGGGCCAAGTCCGGCGCAGTTGGACGCCTTCGGCAACATCATCTGTACCCATGACGGGACAGGCAAACTGCCGGATGGCGGCCCGCAGCAAAGGCACATGCCCAATTGCTGCGTGCTTGGCTGCGCCTTGGCTTCTTCGGCGCTCTGTACGCCGCCGGCGGAAGCGTGCCGCATCGAGCTTCGCTCGTCGTTTCACGCGATAGACTATCTGCCTGCGGCACCGGCGCATCTTGCGTTCGAACGCGACAGGTCGCCGGCCAATCCGCGCGCGCCGCCCGCCGCCTGATTGGCCCGCCGCCGGCGGAATCTTTCGCCGGCACCCTCATCCAATAACTGAATTTTCGCGACCGCCAGGCGGCGCGAATCCGCATCGACGGAGCTATCATGTTTCAATCTTCCCATCACAATGGCGGGCGTACGCACTCGCTTTCCGCCTCCTTCCTGCACGGCGTCGAGCAGCGACTCGGCCTTGGCTTGTTCGTGCTGGCGCTGTTGTTCGCCGGCGCCCATGCCGTCTTTGCGCATGGGTTCAAGGTCGGCGATATCGAGATCGAACATCCGTGGTCGCGCGAATCGCCGATGGGCGCGCATGTTGCCGGCGGCTACCTCACCATCACCAACAAGGGCGCTTCGGCCGACCGGCTGATCTCGATCACTTCCGACATTTCAGCCAAGGCCGAACTTCACCAGATGGCGGTCAGCGACGGCGTCATGACCATGCGGGAAGTGCCGGGCGGCCTCGAAGTGCCTGCGGGCGGTTCGGTGGCGTTCGACACCGGCGGCTATCATCTCATGTTCGTCGACCTGAAGCGGCAACCCAAGAAGGGCGAGCACTTCGCGGCCACGCTGACCTTCGAAAAGGCAGGGCCGGTCACGGTCGAATTTGCCGTCGAGGGGATGGGCGAGACGGGTGGCATGGACATGGACGCCGACCATGCCAAATGACGCCAGCAGTTCAAAAGCAATATTTCAGGGGCGAAAGATATTGAAATTTTTGACCGCCGCGGGTGTAGCCGGCGTTCTTATCGCCGCCGGTACACCGGGTGCTTTCGCCCATATCACGCTGGAAACGCAGGAAGCTGCGGTCGGCTCGACCTACAAGGCGGTGCTTCGCGTGCCGCATGGCTGCGAAGGCAAGGCGACGACCGCCGTGCGCGTGAAAATGCCGGAGGGGTTCATCGCGGTGAAGCCGATGCCGAAGCCCGGCTGGAAGCTGGAAACCGTGAAAGGCAAATATGCCAAGTCCTACACGCTGTGGGGCGAGGCGATGAGCGAAGGCGTCACCGAGGTGGATTGGAGCGGCGGCAATTTGCCGGACGAATTCTATGACGAATTCGTCTTGCGCGGCACGCTCACCGACAGCC
>DASYCS010000316.1:0-3442 GCA_036500025.1 Mesorhizobium sp.
GTTTCGGACCATGGCGGCCGAGCTGAAGTTGAACATCCTGGGCGGAAGCGGTGCTGAAGGCCACAGGAACGCTGGTAAAGGCAACGGCCAGAGCAAGGGCGGTTGAGGTAACAAAACTGCGCATGGTCGACACTCCTTTTCCAAGCCATAACGCCGACGGGGCGCGTTCGGTTCAAATCAGATTTGAATAGCATCTGGATATACTCCGTGATGCTAAAATAAGTTCGGCAGCCCTGCCCGTGCGTTGAATGGGCGTCGATCCGCGGCCGATTTTCCGTTGGCGCGCCGTTATGATTTACGTGCAAATGGGTGTTCGATGATTCCCGCTTCAGGAGGCTCGCGTGACCGCCAGTCCAGCCGTACCCCATCCCCCCGGCATCACCGATATCCGCCGCGCTGCCGAACGCCTCAACGGACTTGCCGTCGAGACCCCGCTGATTGAATCTGCGGTGCTCAACGAACGTTTCGGCGCCAGAATCCTGTTCAAGCCGGAGGTGTTGCAACGCACCGGCTCGTTCAAGTTCCGCGGCGCCTACAACAAGATCTCCTCGCTTTCGCCGCAAGAGCGCAGCCGCGGCGTCGTCGCCTTCTCGTCGGGCAATCACGCGCAGGGCGTTGCCGCTTCCGCCGCCATGTTCGGCATCAAGGCGGTCATCGTCATGCCGTCCGACGCACCCGCCATGAAGATCGGCAATGTCCGCGCCATGGGCGGCGAGGTGGTGCTCTACGACCGTTTCGGGGACGACCGCGCCGCCCTTGTCCAGCCTTTCATCGACAAGGGCATGGCAATGGTGCCGCCCTATGACGACCCCGCCATCATCGCCGGGCAGGGCACCATTGGCCTTGAACTGGTGGCGCAGGCGGCAAAGCTTGGCGTCGATCTCGACGCGGTGTTTATCCCTTGCGGCGGCGGCGGCTTGACCAGCGGCATTTCCGTTGCCGTGAAGGATGGTTCGCCGGCGACCACCATCTGGGCGGCCGAGCCTGAATATTTCGACGATACCCGCCGTTCGCTGGCAGCCGGCACGCAGATTGCCAATGAGCCCGGCCATGCCTCCATCTGCGATGCGCTGTTGACGCCGGAACCCGGCGTGATCACCTTTGAAATCAACCGCAAAACCCTGGCCGGCAGCATCGCCGTTTCGCAAAAGGCGGTTGCAGCCGCGATGCGCGACGCCATGGCCCATCTGAAGCTGGTGGTGGAGCCGGGCGGCTGCGTGGCGCTTGCCGCCCTGTCGTCGGGCGAGATCGACATCAAGGGCAAAAGCGTTGCCGTGGTGCTTTCCGGCGGCAATGTCGATTACGGCCTCTATGCCGATATCATCGCCGCAAAACCGCCCTACGATTGAGCCTGTTTGGCCGGAAATGTCGGCAGAGGCCCGGAAATCTCGGCTCTGGCATTGACTTCCGGCAAATCGAACCGACATTCAGCGGACTTTAACCGAAGCTTTTTTCCAGCAGCAGTTCATTCCATGCAGCCAATCATTTCCATTTCCGGGGTCTCCAAGACCTATGCCAGCGGCTTTTCCGCGCTGAAGACGGTCAACCTTGAAATCAACCGTGGCGAGATTTTCGCGCTGCTCGGGCCGAACGGCGCGGGCAAGACGACGCTGATCTCCATCGTTTGCGGCATCGTCAACCGCTCGTCCGGCACGGTCACGGTGGATGGCCACGACATCGGCACCGACTATCGCGCCGCGCGCGGCCTGATCGGGCTGGTGCCGCAGGAACTGACCATTGATGCTTTCGAAACCGTCTGGTCGACGGTGAATTTCAGCCGTGGCCTGTTCGGCAAGCCTGCCAATCCAGCCTTCGTCGAGAAGGTGCTGCGCGACCTGTCGCTGTGGGAGAAGAAGGACGCCAAGGCGATCACGCTTTCGGGCGGCATGAAGCGCCGGCTGATGATCGCCAAGGCGCTGTCGCACGAGCCGCGGGTGCTGTTCCTCGACGAGCCGACCGCCGGCGTCGATGTCGAATTGCGCCAGGACATGTGGGCGATGGTGCGCAGGCTGCGCGAGGATGGCGTAACCATCATTTTGACCACGCATTATATCGAGGAAGCGCAGGCGATGGCCGACCGTGTCGGCGTCATCAACCAGGGAGAGATTATCCTGGTCGAGGGCAAGGATGAGCTGATGCACAAGCTTGGCCGCAAGCGACTGATGCTGGAATTGCGCAAGCCGCTCGAAACGGTGCCCGCGTCGCTCGCCCGTTATGAGCTGGAACTGACGGCGGATGGCACGCAGGCGACCTACACCTATGACGACCAGAGCGACCGGCCAGGCGTCGCCTCGCTGCTGCGCGATTTGGGCGCGGAAGGCATCGAGTTCCGCGATCTCGACACCAAAAACAGTTCGCTGGAGGAAATTTTCGTCAATCTGGTGAGGAAAGACGCATGAATCCGCGCGCAATCTGGGCGATCTACCGGCAGGAAATGGCGCGCGCCTTCCGCACGCTGTTGCAGAGCATCGTGTCGCCGGTCATCTCGACCTCGCTCTATTTCGTCGTCTTCGGCTCGGCCATCGGCTCGCGCATCACCGAGGTCGACGGCATCAGCTATGGCGCGTTCATCGTGCCGGGCCTGATCATGCTGTCGCTGTTGACGCAGTCGATCTCCAACGCCTCCTTCGCCATCTATTTCCCGAAATTCGTCGGCTCCATCTATGAGCTGCTTTCGGCGCCCGTATCCTATCTGGAAATCGTTATCGCCTATGTCGGCGGGGCGGCCACCAAGTCCATTGTGCTCGGCCTCATCATCCTGGCCACCGCCGCCCTTTTCGTGCCGCTGCATATCGAACATCCGTTCTGGATGCTCGGCTTCCTGGTGCTGACGGCGGTGACGTTCAGCCTGTTCGGCTTCATCATCGGCATCTGGGCCGGCAGCTTCGAGCAACTCCAGCTAGTGCCGCTGCTCATCGTCACGCCGCTCACCTTCCTCGGCGGCAGCTTCTATTCCATCGACATGCTGCCGGGCATCTGGCGCACGATCACGCTGTTCAACCCGGTCGTCTACCTCGTCAGCGGGTTCCGCTGGAGCTTCTACGGCAAGGCGGACGTTTCCATCGGCGTCAGCCTCGGCATGACGGTGGTGTTCCTGCTCGCCTGCATCGCAATCGTCAGCTGGATTTTCAAAACCGGCTACCGGCTCAGGAACTGACGCCGCACACCTCCGGCAAACGGGCGGCGGCGGCTCTGGTGGGTTTTCGGGTCGGCGCGCTGCAACTTGGCGCTGCCTGCGGGCTTCATCAGGCCACGATCGTGGACGGGGCTTCGCCACGACGCCCGCCTTCACGCAAACGGCCAAGCGCGACAGGTTGCGTGCCTTTAGCCATTTCGGCAAGCGGAACGGCAACGCTTGACCCGCTCCTTCCTATCGGAAACAACGGCATATTCGACGGGCGTGAGGGGAGCGGCATGACTTTCTGGGGTCTGGTTCAGCTTG
>DASYCS010000317.1:0-4999 GCA_036500025.1 Mesorhizobium sp.
ATCTTGAGCCCGAGCAATGGGTTGCCCGTTGGCCCGGACGCCACTATAAGCCGCTTTCATCTGAGCGCGCCCATCGTCTAGCGGTCAGGACACCGCCCTTTCACGGCGGTAACAGGGGTTCGATTCCCCTTGGGCGTACCACCTTCATCCGGTCCCCGGCATCCTCAAGCGCTTCGGCGGTTTTGCACGTCCTTCATCGGGATTGCTGGAATGCTTTCGATAAGCTATCCGGGTTCATCGAAAATCAGGCCCGAGGTATTCCGATGAGGGACCGTCACGATCATCATGACGAGTATCTTTTTACCAGAGATCACAGGACGCCGGCGCAGCAATCGGCTGACAGGCGTCAGGCGGCTTTCGGCTGGCTGACCTTGATTGTCTTCACGGCAGCGGTGTTCGCCGCCGCGCATTTCCTCTTGTGACCTGGCCTTGCCGGCGGTGGGGCTGAGCAGCTTGCCGCCTTGCAAAGCCCTCCAACAGGAAGCCTCATGAGCAGGACCATCTCTTCATTTGCGCTCGTGGCCGTGCTGACGGGGCTGCTGACCGCGCTCAGCTTCGCTGTCGCCAACCACGGCTACCCCTTCGGGGCCATCGGCGTAAAAAGGCTGGACGCAATTGCCGATGCCGGCACGTTCCTGCCGCTCGCCGCTGTCTATTTCTTCAGCGCGGTGCTGATGATGGTGCTGCCGATCCGCGCTGCCGGCGTCGTTTTGACCAACGCCGCCGACACGATATTCTGGGCAACCGTCATGTTGTTCGCCGCCATTGTCGGCAACTTGCTGGCCAGATGGGCTTTCGGGCAGGCAAGCGCCCTTTGGGCGCTCTGGAACTGGCGCTTCCTGTTCGTCGCAGCAATTGTCGGATGCCACCTGCTGGCAAACGATTTCCGGCGCAACGTGCTGTTGCGCAGCCTGTTCCTGCTTGTCTTCGCCGGGCTGACGCTCGCCTGCCTGTTCTGGACCTTCACGGTCTGAGCGGCGGCGCCGACATCAGATCGGCAGCGCCCGCCCCGTCATGTCGGTTTCGTTCGGCGTCATCATGTCCCTGGCCATGATGCCGCTGACCCGGCAGAACGCCATGAAAGCGCGCGCCGCCTCTTCCGTCGCAACCACATCGACGCCCGCGCCGAAACAGGCATCGAACGCCGCCTGATAGAGCGGACCTTGACGGCCGTTTGGCCAATCCTGAAGGAAGTCGAGGGCCTGATCGACGCTGTAGATTTCCTCGATCGAGTGCCCGTTTGCACCCGTTACGCGAACGGGTATGGCAAAATGCTGCTTGTGCATCGCTAGATTTCGAACGGTCACCTTTGGAGCGGCTCCATTCGTCCTTATTGTTATCCGGGCGCATTCTTGCACCCGATTGTGTCGCCAGTGCGGTGTCTGCCGCGACGGGCAAACGGCGTGTGCGCGACTTCGCCCTTGAACCGAACGCACTCTAATGCCAAATCAGGGGCAAAGTTCCGCCAGCTTCAAATAAAGCAAGACGAATATGACCACTTATGTCGACGCGACCACCGCGCCATTGCGCAATACCGGCCAGATCCGCCTCTATGACGAGACGGGCTTCGCGGGCATGCGCAAGGCCTGCAACCTCACCGCGCGCTGCCTCGACGATCTGGCTTCGCTGGTAAAGCCGGGCGTCACCACCAACGCCATCGACCGTTTCGTCTTCGAATACGGCATGGATAACGGCGCAACACCGGCAACGCTGAACTATCGCGGTTTCACCAAATCCTCCTGCACGTCGATCAACCATGTGGTCTGCCACGGCATTCCAGACGACAAGCCGCTGCGCGAGGGCGATATCGTCAACATCGACGTCACCTTCATTCTCGATGGCTGGCATGGCGATTCCTCGCGCATGTACCCGGTCGGCACCGTCAAGCGCGCGGCGGAACGCCTGATGGAAGTGACCTATGAGTGCCTGATGCGCGGCATCGCGGCGATCAGGCCGGGCAGCCGCACCGGCGCCATCGGCGCCGCCATCCAGACTTATGCCGAAGCCGAGCGATGCTCGGTGGTTCGCGATTTCTGCGGCCATGGCGTTGGCCAGCTTTTCCACGATGCGCCCAACATCCTGCACTATGGCACAGCCAGCGAAGGCATCGAGATGCGGCCGGGAATGATCTTCACCGTCGAGCCGATGATCAACCTTGGAAGGCCGCATGTTAAAGTGCTGTCGGACGGCTGGACGGCGGTGACGCGCGACAGGTCGCTGTCGGCGCAATATGAGCACACCGTGGGCGTGACCGATGCCGGCTGCGAGATTTTCACGCTTTCGCCAAAAGGCCTCGACCGGCCGGGCCTGCCGGCCTAGTATCGCTACGGGCCGGCCTTACCGGCCAAGGGGCGGTACTAGACAGCGATGAGTAAAGACGGCAGCGATGAGCGCGGGTTTTTCGGCGAAACCATGCTGCCGCCGTTGCAAAAGCCGCCATCCGGTGAAGAAAAGCCGCATTATCTTGGCCACCGCGACCGCCTGCGCGAGCGTTTTTCGCTGGCCGGGCATATTGCCCTTGCCGACTATGAATTGCTTGAACTCCTGCTTTTCCGGCTGATACCAAGGGCCGACACCAAGCCGGTGGCGAAGGCGCTGCTGGCGCGTTTCGGCTCGTTGGCCGAGGTTCTGGGCGCACCCGAAACCCTGCTTCAGGAAGTGAAGGGCATCGGCCCCGCCGTTGCTCTCGACCTGAAGATCGTTGCCGCGGCGGCCCAGCGCATGGTCCGCAGCGAATTGAAAGGGCGCGAGACGCTGTCGTCCTGGACACAGGTTCTCGACTATTGCCGCGCCGCTATGGCCTTTGAGGAACGCGAGCAATTCCGCATTCTTTTCCTCGACAAGAAGAACGCCCTGATCGCCGACGAGGTCCAGCAGACCGGTACGGTCGACCACACGCCGGTCTATCCGCGCGAAGTGATAAAGCGCACACTGGAGCTGTCGGCGACCGCGATCGTGCTTGTCCACAACCACCCTTCCGGCGATCCGACGCCCTCCCGCGCCGACATAGAAATGACCAAGGAAATCGTCGAAAGCGGCAAGCGCCTGGGCATCGCCGTGCACGATCACATCATTATCGGCAAGAAAGGCCACGCCTCGATGAAGGGCCTTCTGCTTATCTAGCAGCGCGTTTCCTGCCGCGGTCGAAGCAGCAAGTCGTTCACCAAACAACGAAAATGACGTTTGCCCGATTGCCTTTTGCCTCGAATTTTGAGAATTGTGCCCCTCCCCGCCTTCTTCCAGTCCACTTTGTGAAACAGAGGAAGGCAGCCAAATTCCACAATGCCGGCTTGCCAGGTCCCCTCGGGAGAACGCGATGACGATCCACCGCTCTACCTTCACTAAACTTGCCTTTTCGACCATCCTTCTGACACTCCCGCTGAACGCCGCCTTCGCGCAGGATGCGACCGCCGTTGCAGATCGGCTCAAGGCTTCCTTTGCCCGCCAGAACGTCGACATCAACTGGACCGGCGTTACCGGCGACGCATCCTCCATGGTGCTGCAAGGCGTGACAGCCAAAGCGGCGGCTGAAAAGGAAGCGGTCGGCGTCGGCAACGTCACGTTGCAGGGCGTGACCGAAGCCGATGGCGGCTACTCGATCGAAACGGTGTCGACCGAAGCCTTTACCCGCAAGGAGGGCGAGGCCGAAATTTCCGTAACCCCGATCGTCATCCATGACTTGACGATACCGGCGGACGGCGCCACGGGACCGACCGGCGCACTGATGCTTTACAAGTCCGCCGAACTTGAAAACGCCACTGTCAAGGTCGGTGGCAAGACCGCCTTTTCGGTCGAAAACATCGCGGTCGACATCACGCCTCCGGCCGACGGCAATGCGATGGAGTTTTCCGGCAAGACGGGGAAATTCAACGCCGACCTGACGCTGATCGACGACCCCAAGTCCAAGGAAGTCATCGACGCGCTGGGCTACCAGAACATCACCGGCTCCCTTCAACTGGCCGGTTCGTGGCAGCCTTCGGACGGCAAGTTGGAAGTGTCGCAGTACGAAATCGCCGTCGACAATGCCGGCAAGCTCGGCATGACCTTCAATCTCGGCGGCTACACGCTGGATTTCATCAAATCCCTTCAGGAAATGCAAAAGAAGATGGGTGAGCAGCCCGAGGGAGCCGACAAGTCGGCGCAGGGAATGGCCGTGCTTGGCCTGATGCAGCAGCTTTCCTTCAACAGCGCCAGCATTCGCTATGACGATGCCTCGTTGACCAACAAGGTGCTGGATTATGTCGGCAAGCAGCAGGGCATGTCCGGCAAGGATATTGCCAACCAGGCGAAAGCCATCGTGCCTTTCGGCCTGGCTCAGCTCAACAACCCGGAATTGACGGCGCAGGCCTCCGCTGCCATCGGCAAGTTCCTCGATGATCCGAAGAGCCTGGAAATCTCGGCTGTGCCGCCTGCCTCGGTGCCCTTCGCGCTGATCGCGGCCGGCGCGATGGCCAATCCCCTGGACCTGCCGAAGACGCTTGGCGTCAGCGTCAAGGGCAACGAATAATCCCAAAGGCTGCAAAGCCGGCGTGATCGAACAGGAAAATGGCCGTGCCGATGCGCGGCCATTTTTTTGTCGCCGCTGATTCCAGCGGCAGGCCATATGCTTCACAGAATAGTTGACGAGAAAAATCATCTATTTAACGCGCTTGTCTGGAAATGTTCCAAGGTATACGCCATATTCATTCCATCAGTGCTTCGCTGAGGACAAAGAATGCGCCTTACCCGCCAGACCAATTACGCCATCCGGATCTTGATGTACTGCGCTGCCAATGATGGCCGGCTCAGCCGAATCCCGGAAATTGCCGCCGCCTACTCGGTATCCGAGCTTTTCCTGTTCAAGATTTTGCAGCCGCTGGTCGAGCACGGCATGGTGGCGACGGTGCGCGGGCGCAATGGCGGCGTAAAGCTGGGGCGCAGCGCCGATTCCATTACCCTGTTCGATGTCGTGCGGGTGACGGAAGAGAGTTTCGCCATGGCGGAATGCTTCGAATCCGAC
>DASYCS010000318.1:0-2653 GCA_036500025.1 Mesorhizobium sp.
TGATAGCCGATGAGGCCGCGCGTCGGCGCATGGAAGACGATGCGCTGGCGGTCGCCGCCGGAGGGGCGAAGCTCGACCATCTCGGCCTTGCGCTCGGACATTTTCTGCACGACGACGCCGGCATGCTCCTCGTCGACGTCGATGACGACTTCCTCGACGGGTTCGAGCAAGCCGCCGTTTTCATCCGTCTGCATGACGACGCGCGGGCGCGACACGGCAAGCTCGAAGCCTTCGCGGCGCATCGTTTCGATCAGCACCGCCAGCTGCAATTCGCCACGGCCCGACACGAAGAAACTATCCTTCTCGGTCGATTCCTCGATCTTGAGCGCGACATTGCCCTCGGCTTCCTTGAGCAGGCGGTCGCGGATGACGCGGCTGGTCACCTTGTCGCCCTCGGTGCCGGCCAGCGGGCTGTCGTTGACGATGAACGACATGGTCACGGTCGGCGGATCGATCGGCTGCGCATGCAGCGGCTCGCTTACCGCCGGATCGCAGAAAGTGTCGGCGACGGTGCCCTTGGAAAGGCCGGCGATGGCGACGATGTCGCCCGCCTGCGCCTCGTCGATCGGCTGGCGCTCAAGGCCGCGGAAGGCGAGGATCTTGGAGATGCGGCCGGTTTCGATCAGCGAGCCGTCATGGTGCAGGACCTTGACCGGCTGGTTCGCCTTCAGCGTGCCGGATTCGATGCGGCCGGTGATGATGCGGCCAAGGAAGGGGTTGGCTTCCAGGATGGTGCCGATCATGCGGAACGGGCCGGGGTGGACGGTCGGCGCCGGCACATGCTTCAGCACGAGGTCGAACAGCGGCGCCAACTCCTGGTCCTTGGGGCCTTCCGGGTTTTCCGACACCCAGCCATCGCGGCCCGAACCGTAGAGGATGGGGAAATCGAGCTGCTCGTCGGTGGCGTCGAGGGCTGCGAACAGGTCGAACACCTCGTTGACGACTTCGACATGGCGCGCGTCGGGGCGGTCGATCTTGTTGATGACGACGATGGGCTTCAGCCCGACCTTCAGCGCCTTGCCGACGACGAACTTGGTCTGCGGCATCGGGCCTTCGGCGGCATCGACCAGAACGATGGCCGAATCGACCATCGACAGGATGCGCTCGACCTCGCCGCCGAAGTCGGCGTGGCCGGGGGTGTCGACGATGTTGATGCGGGTGTCCTTCCAGTCGACCGAGGTGGCCTTGGCAAGGATGGTGATGCCGCGCTCCTTTTCCAGGTCGTTGGAATCCATGGCGCGCTCAGCCACGCGCTGGTTCTCGCGGAACGAGCCGGATTGCTTCAGGAGCTGGTCGACCAGGGTGGTTTTTCCATGGTCGACGTGCGCGATGATCGCGATATTGCGGATTTTCATTTTCTGGTCTCGGGAATGTTGCGGGCAGCAGGCCCCGCAATCGGATTGGGACGCTGCCTTTTTCAGTTGCGCGGCTCATACATGTTTTTTCGCAGATGCGAAAGGGCATGTTTTTTCGCAGTCGCCAGAGGACATGTTTTTTCGCAGTCGCCAAAGGGCATGTTTTTACGCGGATACGAAAAGGGCAAGCGGCAATCAAATGGACAGTCACCAAATCTTAAGGGTATTGGGCGGAGATTATTAACCAATGCGGGCGATTCCCGCCTGCCATGAGTGCGTCCAGAATGATCCGTCCCGCCAAATCCCGCCTCGTGCTGTCGCTTGCCGGCGTCGCCATGGCCGTGGCGCTGGCCACCGGCGCGCAGCCGGCGGCGACGCGCAACGCACCGCTTGGCGACCTCGACGGCGCGATGACGGATGCGCAGGAGATGTTTTCGGATGCGCCCGATGGCGTCGATCCGATGGTGACGGGTCCGGTCAGCGCCTCCTTCAAGGTGAAGCAGGCGGATGCGGGATGCGGGAAGGCCGTCTGGCCGAACGTTCCGGCCGGCTGCTACCCGAACTGACCGGCGGCTAGAGCGGTTCTGGTTTTACCGAATCGGTAAAACCGCTCTATCTCTTTATTTTTGGCGGCATTTCCGGACGCAAAACCGTTTCACACTTTTGCTGGAAATGCTCTAGATTTCCACCAACTGGTTGTCCAACTCGTCGGCATCGCCCGGTGAAACCGGGAAATGCTCGGCAAGGACCACGCCCGCCATTTCGATCGCCCTGACGAAACCATCGACCAGGCGTCCATCGCCGGCGCTGGCTGTCAAATCCTGCACGATCTTGTCCCAGACATGCTGTTCGACGTGGCTGTCGATGCCGCTGTCGGCGACTATCTCGGCGTAGCGTTCGGCCAGCGACACGAAAATCAGCACGCCGGTTCGCGCCGCCGTCAGATGCACATTGTGGGCGAGGAACTGCTTGCCGGCATTGGCGTGCGCGGCCTGGAAGCGCAGGTGGTGCGGCACCAGATGGATGCGCAGCCGAGGCGCCGCCCACAACAGAAGCAGGACCGCGGCGGCGGCCAGAAGCTGGGCGGCGGCGAACCAGGGCAGGCGTACCGACAGCCATGAGGCTTCCAGCCAGAAGCTGAGCGCCAGGCTCGCCAGCAGGATGCCCACGATCGAAACAAGGGCGGCGGGAAAGAAATAGCCGTCGCTGGCATGCGCCATGACGCAGTAGATTTCGCCGTTGGTCTTCTGTTCGGCGGCCTTGATGGCTGCCGTCACGCGGGCGTGGTCTTGCGGGCT
>DASYCS010000319.1:0-5902 GCA_036500025.1 Mesorhizobium sp.
CCCGGCCTATGTGCTGCCCGACGCCAGGATGGACCATGCCATCGCCAATCTGGTCGACGGCGCGTTTTATAATTCCGGCCAGTGCTGCTGTGGCATCGAGCGCGTCTATGTGCATGAGAAGGTCTATGACGCGTTCGTCGAGGGCTTCGTTGCCGAGACGAAGAACTATGTCGTCGGTAACCCGCTCGACCAGGCGACCACGATGGGGCCGATGGCGCAGGCGCGCTTTGCCGACCTGATCCGTGAGCAGAAGGCGGAGGCGCTACGCAAGGGGGCGAAGGCGCATGTCGGCATGAAGGTCAGCAAGGACGAGGCCGGTTCGCCCTACCTTGCGCCGGAAGTGCTGACAAATGTCGACCACCAGATGAGCGTGATGCGCGAGGAAAGCTTCGGTCCCATCGTCGGCATCATGAAGGTGCGCAACGACGAGGAAGCCATCGCGCTGATGAACGACAGCCCCTACGGGCTGACCGCTTCGATCTGGACAAGCGATACCGAGCATGCGGTGGCGATCGGCGACCGGGTTGAAACCGGCACCGTGTTCATGAACCGCTGCGACTATCTCGATCCGGCGCTGGTGTGGACCGGGGTGAAGGAAACCGGCAAGGGCGCGTCGCTGTCGGCCATCGGCTACGACAATTTGACGAGGCCGAAGAGCTATCACCTCAGGGAAACGATCTAGTCCCGTTCAATGCAATCGACCCTCTGCGCCTCGCTTCGCCCGGCACTTCTCGCCGAAAGGGTGAGGCGCCACCGCCGCGATGCGGGAGATTTTTCAGCTTGGGTTCCTCGCCCCTTTTTTGGGAGAGGTAACTGGCAGGGCAGAAGAGGGGTTCTTGAAACCATGGAAAGCCAGCAAACGTCATGACCGATCTTGTCTCCAAATGGAACTATCCTACCACCGTGCGTTTCGGCGCGGGGCGCATCCGCGAATTGCCGGATGCGCTGGCGGCAACGGGCATCAAGCATCCGCTGTTCGTCACCGATCCGGGCCTGGCCAGGCTGCCGGTGGTCGCCTCGACACTGAAGATACTCGACGACGCCAAGGTGCCCTATGGCGTCTTTTCCGACGTGAAAGCGAACCCGGTCGAATCCAACCTGATCGGCGGCATCGCCGCCTTCAAAAAGGGAAAGCATGACGGCGTCGTCGCCTTCGGCGGCGGTTCGGCGCTGGATCTCGGCAAGCTGATCGCTTTCCAGGCCGGGCAGACGCGGCCGGGGTGGGATTTCGAGGATGTCGGCGACTGGTGGACGCGCGCCGATGCCGACGCCATCGTGCCGATCGTCGCCGTGCCGACGACGGCGGGAACGGGTTCGGAAGTCGGCCGCGCCGGCGTCATCACGCATGAGGAGACGCATACCAAGAAGGTTATCTTCCATCCGAAGATGCTGCCGGAAATCGTCATCGCCGATCCTGAATTGTCGGTGGGCATGCCAAGCTTCATCACCGCTGGCACCGGCATGGACGCGCTGGCCCATTGCCTCGAAGCCTATTGCGCGCCCGGCTACCATCCGATGGCGGACGGCATCGGCGTCGAAGGCGTTCGGCTGGTGTTCGAAAATCTGCCGAAAGTGTTTGCTGATGGCGGCGATCTCGCTGCCCGCGCGCACATGATGTCGGCGGCGGCGATGGGCGCGACCGCCTTCCAGAAGGGCCTCGGTGCGATCCATTCGCTGTCGCACCCGATCGGCGCGCTCTACGACACCCATCACGGCATGACCAACGCCGTGTTCATGCCCTATGTGCTGGCGTTCAACCGCGAAGCCATCGAGGAAAAGATCGAACGGCTCGCCGCCTATTGCGGCATCAAGGGCGGTTTCGACGGCTTTGCGGCCGCCGTCATGGATTTGCGCAAGAGGCTGAATGTCCCGCATACGCTGCCGGAATTCATAAAGGGGCTGGATATGGACGCCGCGCGCAGGGGCCTGGTCGCCGATATGGCGATTGTCGATCCGACAGCCGGGGGAAACCCGATCCAGTTGACGCGGGAAGGTGCTTTGTCGCTTTTGGACGCGGCTATGTCGGGAACGATATAGAAGCTGCGCGAAACAGTTGCGCTTTTCTTTCGAGAAGATACAAAATGAAAAAAAATAACAGGGAATGCAAACAGGGAGGGCACCGGGACTTTTTTAGCCGGGAAATAAATGGGCGCCGATTGCAGGCACCCATAAAAAACAGTTAATTTTTTACGCCTTCAGGATGCGGAGCAGCCGGATTTCATCCGACTGTCACATAACGTGGATACCGCATCGCAGGCGTCCAACGGCGTCAGTTCAACGGAGAGAACCAATGTTCAGATTTACAGGGAAAATTCTTTCCCTTACGGCCGTCGCGCTCATGGCGACGTCAGCCATTTCGTCCGCGGATTCGATGGATGACCTCGTGGCCGCCGCCAAGGCGGAAGGCCAGCTTACGACAATCGCGCTGCCGCATGACTGGTGCGGCTACGGCGCCGTCATCGACGCGTTCAAGGCAAAATATCCCGAGATCACCGTCAACGAACTCAACCCCGACGCCGGTTCGGGCGACGAGGTCGAGGCGATCAAGGCCAACAAGGACAATAAGGGGCCGCAGGCGCCCGACGTGATCGACGTCGGCCTTTCCTTTGGCCCGTCCGCCAAGGCCGAAAACCTTTTGATGCCTTACAAGGTATCGACCTGGGATTCGATCCCCGACAGCGCCAAGGATGCCGACGGCTACTGGTACGGCGACTATTACGGCGTGCTGGCGATGATGGTGAACAAGGACCTCGTCAAGGAAGCCCCGAAGGACTGGGCCGATCTTTTGAAGCCGGAATTCGCCAATGCGGTTGCGCTTGCGGGCGATCCCCGCGCCTCGAACCAGGCGATCCAGGCGGTCTATGCCGCCGGCCTCTCGACCGGCGCCGCCGGTGGTGAAGCCGCCGGTACTGCCGGCCTCGACTTCTTCAAGAAGCTGAACGCCGCCGGCAATTTCGTTCCGGTCATCGGCAAGCCGGCGACGCTTGCGCAGGGCCAGACGCCGATCCTGATCAACTGGGACTACAACACGCTTTCGGGCCGCGACACGCTGAACGGCAATCCGCCGGTCGACGTCATCGTTCCGGCCACGGGCGTTGTTGCCGGCGTCTACGTGCAGGCGATCAGCGCCTACGCGCCGCACCCGAACGCCGCCAAGCTGTGGATGGAATATCTTTATTCCGACGAAGGCCAGGTTGGCTGGCTGAAGGGCTATTGCCACCCGATCCGCTTCAACGACCTCGCCAAGAACGGCAAGGTTCCGCAGGAGATGCTGGACAAGATGCCTCCAGCGGCTGCCTACGAAAAGGCCGTTTTCCCCTCGCTTGAAGAGCAGGGCGCGGCCAAGGACGCCATCACCAAGAATTGGGATAGCGTCGTCGGCGCCAACGTCAAGTAAACCGAAATCTTCCGGGCGGCCAAAGATTGCTTCGGCCGCCCGGATTCGTTGTAATGTCTCTCAACAGCCTTGGAAGACGGTAGCTGGCGAATGACCAATTTAACGCTTTCCGATCCGGCCGTTGCCGAAAACATGGCGCCGCCGGCCGAGGCGCGCCGCATGCGGTTCCCGACCCAATGGGTGGGTGTGGCGCCTTTCTTCATATTCACGCTGATGTTCCTGGTTTTGCCGACGCTCTATCTGGTGCTGGGCGCATTCCAGAACGATGCCGGTGAATATACGCTGGAAAACATCTTTGCCCTTTCGCAGCCATCCATCGTCGCCGCCTACTGGATTTCCATCAAGATCAGCGTGACCTCCTCGCTGATCGGCGCGCTCGCCGGCCTCGCCATCGCTATCGCCATCGTACGCGGCGGCCTGCCCGGCTGGATACGCTCGGCAACGCTGACATTTTCCGGCGTTGCCTCCAATTTCGCCGGCGTGCCGCTGGCCTTCGCCTTTCTGGCGACGCTGGGCAGGCTTGGCCTGGCCACGGTGATCCTGAACACGGTTTTCGGGCTGAACATCTACGCGCATGGCTTCAACATCCTGTCGTTCTGGGGGTTGACGCTTACCTATGTTTATTTCCAGATTCCGTTGATGGTGGTCATCATCACGCCGGCTATCGACGGCCTCAAGCGGGAGTGGGGCGAAGCCGCCGCCACGCTGGGGGCAACGCAGGCGCAATATTGGCGCATGGTGGTCATCCCGGTCATCTGGCCGAGCTTTCTCGGCACGGTCGTGCTGCTTTTCGCCAATTCCTTCGGCGCCATCGCGACAGCCTATGCGCTGACGGGATCGTCGCTCAATATCGTGCCGATCCTGCTTTATGCGCAGATCCGTGGCGACGTGCTGCATAATCCGCATCTCGGCTATGCCATCGCCTTCGGCATGATCTTCATCACCGGTCTCGCCAATATTCTCTACATCTGGTTCCGGACACGTTCGGAAAGGTGGCTCAAATGAAGTCTGGTAAATTCTGGGCCTGGATCGTCTTTGCGCTCGGCGCGGCCTATTTCTTCATTCCGCTGATCGGCACGCTCGAATTCTCGATGCGCATGCGGCGCGGCGTCTATTCCTTCGACGCCTACAAGGTGGTGCTTGGCGATGCGCGCTTCCAGGCGACGTTCGGCTATTCGGTGCTGGCGGCGATCTTCACCATCATCCTTGGCGTACTTATCGTCGTGCCAACGGCCTACTGGATAAGGCTGCGGCTGCCGCGGCTGCGCCCGGTCGTCGAGTTCATCACGCTGTTGCCGCTGGTCATCCCGGCCATCGTCATCGTCTTCGGTTATATCCGCATGTATGGATCGAATTCGCCGCTGCCTTTCCTGGCAAGCGCGCGGGGCACCGACGCGCTGCTGGTGATCGGCTATGCGACGCTGGCCTTGCCTTACATGTACCGGGCGGTCGATACAGGCCTGCGCACCATCGACGTGGCGACGCTGACGGAAGCAGCGCAGATACTCGGCGCCGGCTGGGCGACAATCATCACCCGCGTCATCTTGCCAAACGTGCTGATCGCGGTGCTGTCGGGGGCGTTCCTTACCTTCGCCATCGTCATCGGAGAATTCACCATGGCCAGCCTGCTCAACAGGCCGGCCTTCGGTCCCTATCTGCAAAATATGGGCGCCAATCGCGCTTATGAACCGGCAGCGCTTGCCATCATCGCCTTCGCCATCACCTGGGGCTGTATGTCGCTCATCCAGGTCCTGTCGCGCTTCGCGCCGAAATCGGCAACCCGCCCGAACTGAAAGTCGAAACCATGGCCGAACCGTTCCTTTCAATCCAGCATGTCAACAAATCCTACGGTTCCAATACCGTGGTGCAGGACTTCAACCTCGATGTGCAGGCCGGCGAATTCGTTTCCTTCCTCGGGCCATCGGGCTGCGGCAAGACGACGGTGCTGCGCATGGTTGCCGGCTTCGAGGAGCCGAGCGCCGGCAAAATCGTCGTCACCGGCAAGGATATCACCAATCTGAAGCCCAACCAGCGCAATGTCGGCATGGTGTTCCAGGCCTATGCCCTGTTTCCCAATCTGACGGTGGCGCAGAATATCGGCTTCGGCCTCAAGGTCGCCGGCGTGGCGCGCGCCGACATCGACAAGCGCGTGACCGAGATGCTCGACCTCATCAAGCTGCCGCAGATGGCCGACCGTTATCCCTATCAATTGTCCGGCGGCCAGCAGCAGCGCATCGCGCTTGGCCGCGCCATTGCACCGAAGCCCAAATTGCTGTTGCTTGACGAGCCGCTTTCGGCGCTCGATGCCAAGGTTCGCGTATCGCTGCGCGAGGAAATCCGCGCGATCCAGAAAGAGCTTGGCATCACCACCATCTTCGTCACGCACGACCAGGAAGAGGCGCTTTCGATTTCGGATCGCATCGCGGTGATGTATGGCGGCAAGGCCGAGCAGGTCGGCACGCCGTTCGAGATTTATAACCGTCCGACCACCAAGTTCGTCGCCAA
>DASYCS010000320.1:0-2250 GCA_036500025.1 Mesorhizobium sp.
TGGGTTTTCAGCTCGATGAAGCCGAAAACCACCTGCACGCCGGCCCGTTCCAGGTCGCGCGCCCAGCGAATGTTCGCTTCCTCGTCGAAGCGCGCCTTAAGCTCCACCAGCGCCGTCACCGATTTGCCGGCTTCCGCCGCATCGACCAGCGCGCGCACGATCGGGCTGTCGTTGGATGTGCGGTAAAGCGTCTGCTTGATGGCCACCACTTCCGGGTCGGCCATGGCCTGGCGCAGGAACTGCACCACTACGTCGAAGGATTCGTAAGGGTGGTGGACGACGATATCCTTCTCGCGGATAGCGGCAAAACAATCGCCGCCATGTTCGCGGATACGCTCGGGGAAACGCGGATTGTAGGGCACGAATTTCAAATCGTCGCGCGCCACCGATACCATTTCCGAGATCTGGTTCAGGGCCAGCGGCCCGGTAAGCACGCTGACACGGTTGGCGACAACGCCAAGCTCGGTGGCGACGAACTCGCGCAGTTCCTCCGGCATCTGGCTGTCGAACTCGATGCGGATCACCTGGCCGCGCCGGCGCCGTTTCAGCGCCGTCTCGAACAGGCGAACGAGGTCTTCCGATTCTTCCTCGACCTCGATATCGCTGTCGCGGATAAGCCGGAACGTGCCGGCGCCCTTGACCTCATAGCCGGGGAAAAGCTTGCCGATGTAAAGGCTTACCGCGTCTTCCAGCGGGATGAAGCGAACATGGTTCTTGCGGTCCGGCAGGCGGATGAAACGGCGCAGCGCCACAGGCAGACGCAGTAGCGCGCTCATCGCCTCCCCGTTCTTGCGGTTGCGAAGCTGCAAGGCCATCGAGAAGCCGAGGTTTGGAATGAACGGAAACGGATGCGCCGGATCGATCGAAAGCGGCGTCAGCACCGGAAAGACCTGTTCCTGGAAATAGTCTTCCAGCCAGATCTTCTCGTCCTTGGTCAGGCCTTCGCGGGTAATGCTTTCGATGCCCTCCTTTTGCAGAAGCTCCACCAGCCCTGAAAGGCTCTTCTGCTGATCTTCCTGAAGCCTTTCGACCTCGTGCAGCAACTGGTCCAACTGCTGCTGCGGCGTGCGCCCATCCGGACTTCTGAGCGAAATGCCCTCCCGAACCTGGCCGGCCAGCCCGGCAACGCGAACCATGAAGAATTCATCGAGATTGGCCGCCGAAATCGACAGGAAGCGCACGCGCTCCAGCAGCGGATGGTGGATGTTCAACGATTCTTCCAGGACGCGGCGGTTGAATTGCAGCCAGGAAAACTCACGGTTGACGAACCTGTCAGGGTTGCCTCCCTCGGCAATCGTCGCCTCGACGGCGGCAAATTCTGTTTGGACCGGCTTCAACTCGTTCATTTTCGATTTGCCCATGTTCCCTCTGGATCGCCGGCAAGGTTGTGACCTAGTCGGCTCAACTTATTCTGTGGCAGGGTTTTACGACAGTTTCATTTCATCGAACTTGCAAAAATCTGTCTTATGCTCCAAACGCTGCAAGTCCGACCGAACTGAGACGGAGACGAAAAATGGCTGGCGGTTCCATTCCCCATTTCCAGAACGATGCCGGCCATCCGGCCATCGACATCGGCGTCAGGGAATTCATGTGCGTCGGCGCCAACGCGCCCTTCGACCATCCGCATGTTTTCCTCGACATGGGCGACGACGACGAAAAAGTCTGTCCCTATTGCTCGACGCTCTACCGCTATTCGCCCGCATTGAAGGCAACCGAAACGCTGCCGGCGGGCTGCCTTTACATCGACCGCGCTGCCTGACCGCGCCGCGCCGCGCGCATGGATGATACGCTGTCGCGGCAGGTCGTCATCGCCGGGGCAGGCATAGGCGGGTTGAGCGCCGCACTGGCCTTTGCCGAGCGCGGTTATACCGTGCGGCTATATGAACAAGCTTCCCATATCGAGGCAGCCGGCGCGGGCATCCAGCTTTCGCCGAACGCCACGCACGTTCTCAAGCGGCTGGGCGTTCTCGACCGGCTTTTGCCATCGGCGGTGCGGCCGCAGGCCGTCGTCTTGAAGGATGCCAGCACTTTGGCGGAACTGGCCAGCGTTCCGCTGGGAGAAGACGGCCAAAGGCGCTGGAAGGCCCCCTATCTCGTCGCCCATAGAGGCGACCTGCAAAACGCCATGCTGGCGGAAATTGCCGGCATACCCGAAATCGAGCTTGTCACCGGCGCGCGGCTGAGCACGCTGGCGACGCATTCGCGCGGCATCACGGCGTCGTTTCTCGTCGAGGGCAACCTCAAGCAGGC
>DASYCS010000321.1:0-2655 GCA_036500025.1 Mesorhizobium sp.
ACCAAGAAAAGCGAACTCAAGGGTGCATCCAAGGGGATGTACGAATCGATGAGCGAAAAACAGTTGGAAGAATTCGCCGAGACCAAGCGCAAGGGCCTGCCGGCCAAGAAGTCCGACTAGGCAAGTGCATTCCAAATCTGCCCGGCAAGCGGCGGCGGAAGCGTTTGCATTTATGGACATGCATATGAAAACGGCGGCTGAACCCAGCCGCCGTTTTCATTGAAAGAAGTGAGGCCGATCAGCGACGGACCCAATTGCACTGGCGCACGCGGTAGCGCTCGACATGTCGGCGATGGTTGCGCCAGACGACCCGCTTCTTGACGACGACGCGGCAAACCTGATGAGGGCGGTTGTGGTGCCAGCCGGCGGCCTCGGCGGTCTGCGGTACTGCCATGGCCGATCCAGCCAGCATCGCTGCGCCCGTCAACGCGAGAAAAAACTTCTTCATGGATGATCTCCTGCTATTTGGCCTCATGTTCGGCCGGTGGTAGTCCCGTCCGACGTCAATTAACGGTCATCCAGATGAATAGTTGCTGAATGGCGCCGTCACAAACTTGACATCGGCACGGCTGTCGGTCTATCCACCCGTCAACACCGGGCGGCGACGCTCGGTGCTTTCTTTTGACGTGTCCCGTGGGTTTTCCGCCGCTTTGCGTAGGAAACCCTGTCAGGCTTCGAAAACGGAGGCCAGAGGAGGGCGCGTTTCCTTCACCCGGACCATGAGGTTCCGGGTGGTTCGTTTTGAAAAGGGAATGCGATGAGCAAGCGCGAATCCGCGAAATACAAGATCGACCGCCGTCTCGGCGAAAACATCTGGGGCCGCCCGAAATCCCCGGTCAACAAGCGTGAATACGGTCCCGGCCAGCACGGCCAGCGCCGCAAGGGCAAGCTTTCCGATTTCGGTCTCCAGCTGCGCGCCAAGCAGAAGCTGAAGGGCCACTATGGCGATATGTCCGAAAAGCAGTTCCGCAAGGCCTATGACGAAGCCAACCGCCGCAAGGGCGACACTTCGGAAAACCTGATTGGCCTGCTCGAGTCGCGCCTGGATGCGGTTGTCTACCGCGCCAAGTTCGTGCCGACGATTTTCGCCGCGCGCCAGTTCGTCAACCATGGCCATGTCAACGTCAACGGCAAGCGCACCAACATCGGCTCCTACCGTTGCAAGCCGGGCGATGTCGTCGAGGTTCGCGAGAAGTCAAAGCAGCTGACGATCGTTCTCGAAGCCGTCGGCCTCGCCGAGCGCGACGTACCGGATTATATCGAAGCCGATCACAACAAGATGACCGCGACCTTCTCGCGCATTCCGGTGCTGTCGGACGTGCCCTTCGCGGTGCAGATGGAACCGAACCTGGTCGTCGAATTCTATTCGCGCTGATCTTCGATCCACGATCCAGCTCGAAAAGGCCGCCCTTCGAGGCGGCCTTTTCTTTATGCGGCCGGTCCGGTAAATCCATCCGGCAGAACGTTCAGGACTTTTCACCGATGAATATGCTGTCAGAGCCGCTTGTGGCCGAACTGCCGATGACCGAACTGGCCACAGCCGGCGCGCCGCCCGAGGAAGCGGCTGAGAGTGGCTATCATCCGCTCTTCAACGACGTTCCATCCTCCGTCGAGTTCAACAAGCTGCGCAAGCGGCTGCTGCGCCAGACACGCCAGTCGATCGAGGATTTCGCCATGGTCAAGCCGGGCGAGCGCTGGCTGGTCGCGCTGTCGGGCGGCAAGGATTCCTACGGCCTGCTGGCGCTGTTGCTGGATCTCAAATGGCGCGGCCTGTTGCCGGTCGAGCTGCTGGCCTGCAACCTCGACCAGGGACAGCCGAATTTCCCGAAACACATCCTGCCTGATTATCTCGACTCGAACGGGATCGCCCACCGCATCGAATATCGGGACACTTATTCCATCGTCACCGAGAAGCTGCCGCAAAGCAGCACCTATTGCTCGCTTTGCTCACGGCTGCGGCGCGGTCATCTCTATCGCATCGCGCGCGAGGAGGGGTGCTCGGCGCTGGTGCTTGGCCACCACCGTGAAGACATACTCGAAACCTTTTTCATGAACCTGTTTCACGGCGGCCGGCTGGCGGCGATGCCGCCGAAGCTGCTCAATGACGAGGGCGACATCATGGTACTGCGCCCGCTCAGTTATTGCGCTGAGGCCGACCTGGCCAAGTTCGCCGCCGCAATGAAGTTTCCGATCATCCCGTGCGACCTTTGCGGTAGCCAGGACGGCCTCCAGCGCAACATCATGAAGGCGATGCTGGACGACATCGAAAAGAAGATGCCGGGCCGCAAGGACACCATGATCCACGCGCTGGCCAATGCGCGGCCTTCGCATCTGCTCGACCGCAAACTGTTCGATTTCGCCGGATTATCCGCCGCCGGCTGATTACACCGCCGGATTATGCGGCTGGAACAGCTTGCCGCGCTCGGCGATCACCACCATCACGAAGGCGGCGACCGACACGCAGCAGAAGCCGGCGGCCAGCGGCGTTACCGTGCCGTTGAACATCTGCCCGATGATGGTGCCCAAAATGCCGCCGCCGAAGGTTTGCGTGAAGCCCAGCACCGATGAGGCGGTGCCGGCGACATGGCCGAGCGGTTCCATGGCCAGCGCGTTGAAGTTCGAGCCGAGAAGGCCGAACAAAAGCATGTCCAGAGC
>DASYCS010000322.1:0-5402 GCA_036500025.1 Mesorhizobium sp.
CTATTGGGCCGGGCGCGTGAGGTCAAGCCATTACGCATGGCCGATACAGGCTTGCGCCATGCCTAGCGGCTATAGTGAAACCGGCAGGCGGCGATTTCCAGCGCCTGAAAATCGCCCTTGCCGACAACGCGATAAACGAGCCGATGCTCCTGGGTAATGCGCCTTGACCACCAGCCTGCCGCCTCACCGCGCAGGGGTTCCGGCTTGCCTATGCCCGAGAAAGGGGTGCGGCGCGCATCCTTGATGAGTTCGTTGATACGAATGACAATCTTGGGGTCTACGGCCTGCCAATATGTATAATCATCCCAGCCGATCGGAGTCCAAAGAACGTTCATGGCTCAATTAATTCGTGCTCTTCAAGTTCGCCAGCATTTGCCTGAGCCATCGACTCGCGCAGCCTCTCGGCATTGGCGGGCGAACTCAAAAGATGAAGCGTTTCGCGAAGGCCCTCCAGTTCGGCCAGCGGCATGACCACCACCGGTTCATGATTCTGCCTGGTCACGACCAGCTCGATCCTGTCCTGCTCCACCTTGTCGAAATGCTTGGCCATGTTGGCCCGCAGTTCTGTCAATGTCACATAGCCCATGGTTTGCCTCCAATACGCATCTTGCGTACATATACACGTACGCTTCGGGATGAGCAAGAACGCTTGACGCGAAGCGTCGGCGCTGCCAATCCACAACGATGGAAACCATCCAGTCGAAAGCCGCGCGCGGGCGCGTTGCCGATGCGCCGAGTGGCCATTGGGTCTATCGGGTGCTGCCGCGCTCAGTGTGGCCCTATGCGCAACTTGCGCGCTGGGACCGGCCAATCGGCTGGCAACTGCTTTTGTGGCCGTGCTGGTGGTCGGTGGCGCTGGCGGCCAGCGCCTATGCGCGGCCGGGCGATCCGCTGCTGACCTTGCTGCCCTCGCCGCTGACCCTCATTTTGTTCCTGATCGGCGCGGTTGCGATGCGGGGCGCCGGCTGCACCTATAATGATCTTGTCGACGAGGGCATCGACAGCCAGGTGGAGCGCACCCGTTCGCGCCCGCTGCCTTCGGGCCAGGTCAGCCGCCGGCAGGCGTGGGCGTTCCTGTTTGCGCAGGCGCTGGCGGGGCTGATCGTGCTTCTCCAGTTCGACAGCTTCGCGGTCGGCCTCGGCATTTCGTCGCTGGGCATCGTCGCCGTCTACCCGTTCGCAAAAAGAGTCACCAACTGGCCGCAACTGGTTCTCGGCCTTGCCTTTTCCTGGGGCGCGCTGATGGGGTGGGCCAACGAGTTCGGCGACATCGACGGCCCGGCCGTCATGCTCTATATCGGCTCGATCCTGTGGACGATCGGCTACGACACGATCTACGCGCACCAGGACAAGGAAGACGACGCCATTGTCGGCGTGCGTTCCACCGCGCGCCTGTTCGGGGAAAACACCAAGGCATGGCTGGCCGGCCTTTATGGCGGCGCGCTGATGTGCATGGCCATTGCCTTTGCCGCGGCGCAGGCGCCGGTCGTCGCCCTCGCCGGGTTGATCGCGGCCGGCGCCCACATGGCGCGGCAGATCGCGGTTCTGGATATCGACAACCCGGACCAGTGCCTGAAACTGTTCAAATCGAACAACCAGGTCGGCTGGCTGATCTTTGCCGGGCTTGTCGGCGGCGCGCTATGGGTAGCGCTGAAGCCGCTGGTGTGAGAGGCGTACCCGCCCTTGGCCATGGCCTGCGTGTGTATGCAGGCCGTTACTGGCGGGAAATGATTTCCTGATTGTCGATGACCAGCCTCAAGCCAAGGTCGCCGGTGCGGCGGCGGGCAAGGAACCGTGGGCGGCGCATGGTGGAAACCCGCCCCTTGCGGCGCTCCTGGACAGGCATCGTCTTGATCGCCGCGCCCAGCGATTCTTCCAGCGTGCGAGCGACGCCGTCCGCCTCGATCAGAAGCATCGGCAGGCGGTAGGCATCGGCCCAGGCGCGCCAATCGGCGGCCACGTCATCCAGATCGTCGGCCACCAGCAGCGGCACCGACAGCATCGGATCGCAATGCAGCAGTTCAAGCGTGACGGTGACATTGCCGTCCGGATCTTCCATGGCGCGCGCGGCAACGCCGCGAAAAGCCATGGCGGGAAGCGCGATGGTGGCCGGCAGCCCGCTCATCTCAAGCATGCGGCGCACGACCGCACCGCGCTTGTCGATGGTGAAGGTCACGTCGCCATAATCGTCGCTGGTCGCGTAGCTGACCACTTGCGGCAGGCGAAATGGGTCAAGACGCATGTTGCGCCCCGCCCAGACTGGCTTCAGTCCGGTGTTCATCGATTGTCTTTCCCTGTCTCTCCTGAGAGCCGGTTTTCCGGTCTCTCCGGGCCAGTTTTCCCGGCCTCGTTTATGAGGGGAGACTAGCGCGGGGTCCTTACCGCCGCGCTTAAGAAAGTCGGTTAAATTTTGCTGATCTTGCAGATGGTTATCGGATTCCCACCGAAAAACCGAAAGGAAAGAATCAGATAACCTTACCGGGATTCATGATGCCCGCCGGATCGAACGCCGCCTTCACCCTGCGCATCAGGTCGATGGCCATCGGCGGCGCCGTGGCGATCAATTCGTCGCGCTTCAACTGGCCGATGCCATGTTCGGCCGAGATCGACCCTTTGAAGGCGCGCACCAGATCATGCACCGCCTTGTTCATCGGATGATAGAGAGTGAGAAAGGCCTGGTCGTCGCCACCGAGCGGCCGGGAAACATTATAGTGCAAATTGCCGTCGCCCATATGGCCGAAGCAGATGGGCCGGGCGCCGGGGCTGACCGCTTCGACGGCCTTTGCCGCCTGCTCGATAAACGCCGGGATAGAAGCTATCGGCACTGAAATGTCGTGCTTGATCGAGGCGCCTTCGGGCTTTTGCGCCTCAGGCAGCATTTCGCGGAAGTTCCAGAAGGCATTGGCCTGTCCGACGCTGGCGGAAATCACCGCATCGCCGACCGTTCCGGCTTCAAGGCCGGTGGAGAGAATGTCCTCGACCAGCCCGGTTGCATCCTCGGCGGAGCGGCCCGACGATATTTCCATCAGCACATACCACGGCCAATCCTCCGCCAGCGGGCGAACGATGCCCGGCGCATGACGAAGGGTAAAGTCGTAGGGCCGCCGTTCCATCAGCTCGAAGGCGGTCAGATTGCCGCCGCCGCGATCCATGGCCAGCGAAAACAGGTCCAGCGCCGCCTGCGCGGAGGCGAGGCCGACGAAAGCCACTTCGCGCCCCCGCGGCTTGGGGAAAAGCTTCAGTACCGCTGCCGTGACGACGCCAAGCGTGCCTTCAGCGCCGACGAACAGGTTCTTCAGGTCGTAGCCGGTATTGTCCTTCTTCAGCTTGCGCAGATCGTCGAACACCTCGCCCGTCGGCAGCACCACTTCGACGCCGAGGCAAAGCTCGCGCGCGTTGCCATAGGCCAGCACGCCGGTGCCGCCGGCATTGGAGGAAAGATTGCCGCCGATCTCACACGAACCCTGCGACGCCAGCGAAAGGGGGAAAAGCCTGTCCACGGCATCGGCGGCGGCATGCAGATTTTGCAGGATGACGCCGGCTTCGACGGTTGCGGTGTTCGACAGCACATCGATCTCGCGGATGCGGTTCAGCCGCGACAGCGACAGCACCACGTCCCGGCCGGTGCCATCCGGCATCTGGCCGCCGACAAGCCCGGTATTGCCACCCTGCGGCACGATCGGCGTTCCGGTTTCGGTGGCCAGCTTCATGATCCGGCCAACCTCCTCGACGCTGCCCGGACGCAGCACCAGCGGCGTCTTGCCGTGCCACAGGCCGCGCGGCTCGATCAGATAGCCGGCGATGTCCTGCCGGTCTTGCAAGGCGTGGCTGTCGCCGACGATTGCCGCAAAGCGGGCGATGAGGGCGGCATCGAGATTTTGTACATTCGAAGTCATTTGAACATCCGAACAAGAGGTAATGGCTAGTTTTCGGCAAAAAATCCGTTGCGCGGGGCGGCGGCGCGCGCCAGCCGGTCGTTGATGGCCTCGCCAAGCCCCGTCATCGGTATAGGCTCGACCGCGATGATGGCCGCGCCGCTTCGATCCAGTTCCTGAAGGTAGGAGAAAAGGTTGCTCGCCGCCATGCGCAAATCGCCGGCCTCGGAGAGGTTCTTCACCGCCGCCGCTCCTTCCCAGCCGTCGGCGCGCAACGGGCCGAACGCCAGCAGCGCCTCGCCTTTGTCCACTGTCCGCGCAGCCAGGCGCACGGCGGCCCCTGGCGCGTAATGCGAAGCCATCATGCCCGGCGCCTGGATGCCGCCGGCCCCGCCCCTGTGCAGGCCGGCGCCGAGAACCGCTTCGATTTCATCGGCGGCGATGCCGCCTGGCCGCAGCAGCCGCACGTTTTCACCCTCGACCTTGATGATCGTCGATTCCAGCCCGACCGGCGTCGCGCCGCCATCGACCACCAGCTTGATCCGCCCGCCCAGCGAAGCGGCGACGGCGGCCGCACTGGTCGGGCTTATCTTGCCGGATGCGTTGGCGCTGGGCGCGGCGAGCGGCCGGCCGAACCGGCCGATCAACGCCGCGCCAAAGCCCTTGGGCATACGCAGCGCAATGGTATCCAGCCCCGCCGTGACCAATGGATGGATGCCGGCATCGGCGCGCACCGGCACCACCAGCGTCAGCGGTCCGGGCCAGAATTTCTCCGCCAGTTTCCGCGACAGCGGATCGAACAGGCCGATCCGCTCGGCCATGGCCATGTCGCTGACATGAGCGATCAGCGGATTGAAGCGGGGCCGCCCCTTGGCTTCGAAGATGCCGGCCACCGCCTCTCCATTGGTCGCATCGCCCGCCAGGCCGTAGACCGTCTCGGTGGGTATGGCGACGACGTCGCCGGCTTCAAGCAGAGCCAGCGCCCGTTCCATCGCTTTATCGGCGAGCAGTATTTCAGCCAAAACCGCAACCCTTCCTCTGCCGGTTGCTATAACGCCGGGACCCGCCCCGCAAGCGCGCGTTGGTGAATTATAAATCCCTAAAGTGCTATCCATTCGCGTAAACCGCCGTCAATGCCGACAAGGTACGATGCGGCCAAAAGGCAATGGAGCCTGTTTTATCCGTGCGTGTAATTGGAGCGTTCATCCTGACGATCGCGCTGACGACGGGCGCAGCCCGCGCGTCATCCTTCATCGTCATTGATGAGGCCGCGCCGGCGTCGACGCCTTCCATCGTCCAGCTTGGCCAGCCGGCCCCGGCAAAGATGGCCAAGGGCCAGGCGCCCTCCTCGTGGATCGACAGATCGCTCGGCCAGTTGCAACAGGCATTCGCGGCCATGAAGCAACCGGATATGCGCCGTTTTCCATCGCTGGAAGCGATACCATCCGGGGAAGCGATCTCGGCCGACAACATGGCAACGCCGTCGATCATCGCCATGGGCGAACCCGCGCCGGGGATAGGATACGA
>DASYCS010000323.1:0-11774 GCA_036500025.1 Mesorhizobium sp.
GCACGGTGACGCTTGCCGGCACGCCGGATCTGGCGCTGAATTTCGCGGGGCCGGTTCCGTTTGCCTTTCTTGCCAAGAAGCTGGCCGCGCAAGGGCTTTCACTGACCGGCACCGCCAACGTCAATGTGCGGGTGAACGGGCCGGCAAGCAAGCCGGTCATCGCCGGTACTATTGCGGCAACGGGCGCGCGCTTCATCGATGCCGGTTCCGGCCTTGCCGTCAATGACATCGCGCTCGATGTCGCCATCGCCAACGGTGTCGCGCGCATCAACCGGCTTACCGGAACTTTATCGACCAAGGGCAGCCTGACGGTGGGCGGCACTGTCGGCATCGATGCGGCGCAAGGCTTTCCAGCCGACCTGACGGTCAAGCTGAGCGACGGGCGCTACACGGACGGGCGCGTCGTCACCGCCAATCTCGGCGGCGACCTGACGGTCAAGGGGCCGCTCGCTTCGGCGCCGATCATTGCGGGAACCGTCAACCTTGCCCGCACCGTCATTACCGTGCCGGACAAGCTGCCGGGATCGCTGACGGCGCTTGGTGTCAAGCGCAAGAACGCGCCTGCCGCCGTGGTGGCCCAGGACAAGGCGTTGAAGCCGGCATCGGCGGGCGGCGGCGGGGGCGGCGGGCTGGCGCTCGACATAAACATCAAGGCGCCCAGCCAAATATTCATCCAGGGCAGGGGCGTCGACGCCGAGCTGGGCGGCACGCTGCGATTGACCGGACCGACCTCGTCGCCGCAAGCCGTCGGCGCATTCAAATTGCGGCGGGGGCGGCTGGAAATCCTCGGCAAGCGGCTGAACTTCACCGATGGCACGCTGACCTTCTCCGGTTCGCTCGTGCCCTATCTCAACCTGACGGCGCAATCGACCGCCAGCGACGCGACGGTGACAATCGTCGTGTCGGGCGAAGCGACCAATCCGAAATTCACCTTCTCGTCGGTGCCGGCCTTGCCGGAGGATGAAGTGCTGGCGCGGCTGATCTTCGGCCGGTCGATGTCGAACCTGTCGCCTTTGCAGATCGCGCAGCTGGCCGAGGCGGCGGGCCAGCTGGCCGGCGTGGGCGGCTCGACCTCGCTGCTGCAAAATCTGCGCAGCGCCATCGGCGTCGACGATCTCGACGTGACCACGGACGAAAAAGGCGGCACCGCCGTTTCCGCCGGCAAGTACCTCAACGACCGCACTTACCTGTCGTTGCAGAAGGGCGAGAAACCGGGGTCCGGCAAGGCAAGGATCGATCTCGATGTCGGGCGCGGGGTCAAGCTGCGTGGCGAAGCCTCGGATGGCGGCGAAGCCAAGGGCGGCGTTTTCTACGAGCGCGAATACTGACGGCCAATCGGCCCGCGATTTTGAATTGGCACTCGGGCGCACGAAAGACGTATGCCGCAACGTAAACTTCTGGATTAACTCATTTCAAACCGGCCAGTAATTCAACCGGATTTGCCCGCGCTTTAACAGATTTGCGTCAGAGTTGTCGCAATTGCGCGAACCGCACCCCGATCAAAGTTGCACATTCTTGGCGAGTTCCGGATTCAGGGCTTTTTGACATCTCGGCCCGGATGCGGAATGTTAATGGCGAAAACGCCGAAAATGGGAGTTAGTCATGACATTCTACAAGAGTAACGGCGACCGCGTGCCAGAGGTCGTCGAGAAGCTCGCAAAGAGCGCCAAGGCAGGCGAGATGGACCGCCGCGAATTCCTCGCCATCGCAAGCGCGATGGGCGCTTCGACCGCGATGGCTTATGGCATGATCGGCCTTGCCGCGCCGACGCAGGCGCATGCCGCCGAGACGCCGGTGAAGGGCGGGACGATCCGCTGCTCGATGTCGATCAAGGCGCAGAAAGACCCGCGCAGCTACGACTGGTCGGAACTTGCCAACGCCACGCGCACCTTCCTGGAGCCGCTGGTCAAGTACACCACCTCCTATACGTTCGAGCCGATGCTGCTCGAAAGCTGGGACGTGAACGACGACGCCACCGAATATACCTTGCATGTGCGCAAGGGCGCGACGTGGAACAATGGCGATGAATTCAACGCCGACGACGTGATGTTCAACCTTCTTCGCTGGTGCGAAAAGGCCGAGGGCAATTCGATGCAGGCACGCATGGGCGGCCTCGTCGATTCCAAGACCAACAAGGCCGCCGAAGGCGCCATCACCAAGGTCGATGAATTCACCATCAAGCTGAAGCTGCCTGCTTCGGATATCTCGATCATCCCGAATTTCGCCGATTATCCCGGCCTCGTGCTGCACCGCGATTTCGAGAAGAACGGCGCCGATATTGTCAAGAATCCGGTCGGCACCGGCGCGTTTGAACTGGTTTCCTACGACGTTGGCTCGAAAGTCGTGGCAAAGCGCCGCGAAAACGGCAAATGGTGGGGCGGCGAAGCCTATCTCGACGGTATCGAGTTCATCGACTACGGCACCGATTCATCGGCCTCGGCCAGCGCGTTCGAATCCGGCGAGATCGACACGATCTACCAGACCATGTCGGAATTCGTTGAAATTCTGGATGGGCTTGGTCTCGTCAAGTCGGAGATCAAGACGGCAACCACCATCACCTGCCGCGCCAATATCGGCCACAAGCCCTATGACGACCAGAAGGTGCGCAACGCGCTGCAAATGGCCGTCGACAACGCCACCGTGCTTCAGCTCGGCTACAATAATTACGGCTTCGTCGGCGAGAATCACCACGTCTGCGTGATTCACCCGGAATATTACGAACTTCCCAAGAAGAGCCGTGACATCGAGGGCGCGAAGAAGCTGATGGCGGAAGCCGGCCAGATGGACTTCGAGCATGAGCTGATCACCGTCGACGAGGAATGGCACAAGAACACCGGCGACGCGATCGCGGCGCAGCTGCGTGAGGCCGGCTTCAAGGTCAAGCGCACGGTTCTGCCCGGCTCGACCTTCTGGAACGACTGGACCAAATATCCCTACTCGACCACCAACTGGAACATGCGTCCGCTGGGCGTCCAGGTGCTGTCGCTCGGCTACACCACCGGCGCGTCCTGGAACGAGTCGGCCTATGCCAATCCCGAGTTCGACAAGAAGCTGAACGAGGCCCTGGCGATCGCCGATCCGGAGAAGCGCAAGGAAATCATGAAGGATATCGAGCAGATATTGCAGGATTCCGGCGTCATCATCCAGCCGTTCTGGCTTTCGCTGTTCAACCACTCGTCGAAGAAGGTGAAGGACAACCCGATGCACCCGACGCTGGAAGTGAACTACGAAAAAGTATGGCTTGATCCAAACGCCTGATTTTCAGGCCAAAAAGAGGGGAAATCCACGCGGTTTCCCCTCAAACGGGAACATTTCTCAAGCATCAGCCCCGAACGCCGGTTTCCGGTTTCGGATCATTTGATGCCCTGTCGAAGCAGCATCGTGTCCTTTACGTGCGTCCTGTCGGGCACATGGTGCGTCAGCGTTTCAAACCCCAAGCCTCGAGGAGGGGCCTAGGTGATATCGTTCATAGCCCGGCGTCTGGCCACCATGGTGTTCACCATGATCTGCCTGACGCTCGTCGTTTTCTATCTCGTCAATCTGGAGCCGAACCTCAAGAAACTCGCGCTGGCGCAGACGAACAGCCGTGCGACGCAGGAGGAGGTTTCCAGCTGGCTGGTCAAGAATGGCTACCGCGAGAATTTCGTAAAGCGCTATGCGCAGTGGATCGGCGCCTGGCCCAAGCAGCCCGCCGTCGACGCCGACGGCAAGCCGGTCCAGCGCTTCCATTACTGTCCCGAGGCGCTGACGCCGAAGTTTTCGGGCGTTTTGCAGGGCGATTTCGGCTGCTCGACCAAGTTCCGCACCACGGTTGCCGCCAAGCTGTTCCCGGCGCTTGGCGCGACCGGCATCCTGATGTTCTTCGTGCTTTTGGTGATGGTGCCTGTCTCGCTGTTGATCGGCATCCTGGCGGGAATGCGTGAAGGTTCGCGCACCGACCGCGTGCTGTCGGTGGCCTCTATCGCCTCGACGGCGACGCCCGAATATGTCTCCGGCGTCATCTTCACCGTCATTTTCGCAAGCTGGCTCGGCTGGTTCAACGGCTCGGCCGCCAGCGCCACCTTCAGCGGCATCACCTTCTACAATTTCACGCTGCCGGTCATCACGCTGGCCATTTACGGCATCGGCTACATCGCGCGCATGACGCGGGCTTCGATGGTCGAGGTGATGACGCAGCAATATATCCGCACCGCGCGGCTGAAAGGGCTGAACTTCAAGAGCGTCGTCATCAAGCATGCGCTGCGCAATGCGCTGATCGCACCGTTCACCGTCATCATGCTGCAATTTCCCTGGCTGCTGACCGGCGTCGTCATCGTCGAGGTGATGTTCCGGTATCAGGGCTTCGGCTACACGCTGGTGGAAGCGGCGGGAAACAACGACATCGAGCTTCTGCTCGGCTGCTCGCTGGTTTCGGTGTTCATCGTCTTGATCACGCAGCTCATTTCCGATGTCGGTTACGCGTATCTCAATCCGCGCATCCGGGTTCAGTAGGGGGACGGCCGATGCAGATGAACTACATCGACGGCTTCCAGGTGGTGCTTGGCGTACTGATCCGCTTCTGGCCCGTATGGGTGGCGCTGGTCATCGTGATGGGCGCCAGCATCGTCTCGAAGCACAAGCTTGGCCTGTACGGGCAGCTTTTCGACAGCTATGTCGGCATTTTCGGCGTAGGCCTCTGCCTGTTCTGGCTGTTCACCGCGATCTTTGCCTCGACCATTGCGCCTTTTGATCCGCTTGGCCAGTTTCCGATCATGAAGGATACGCTGCCCGGCGCGATCGAGCCGCAATCGGGGCTGGTCTATCTGTTCGGCGGCGACAAGCTGGCCCGCGACGTGTTCTCGCGCATGGTCTATGGCAGCCAGATCGTCCTGATCATCGCGCCCGCCGCCACCGGCTTCGCGCTGATGGTCGGCATTACGCTTGGGCTGCCGGCCGGCTATTATGGCGGCAAGATCGACACGGTGCTGTCGTTCCTGGCCAATCTCGTGCTGGCCTTTCCGGTCATCTTGCTGTTCTACCTTTTGGTCACGCCGGGCATCATGGACACGCCCATTCCCTATGCCATGGCTGGCCTGTTCTTCCTTTTCCCGATCGTCTTTTTCTGCGTGTTGTTCTGGACGCGGTTCAAGAACCGGCCAGACCGCATCTATATACTGATGGGGCTGACGCTGATCCTCGGCGGCTGGATCTATATGGGGCTGGTCTTCAATGCCGATCCGCTCGGCCTTATCAGCATGGCGCCGAACCAGCTCAACATTTTCGTGGCCGTGGTGTTTGCTTCCAGTCCGGGCGTTTTCCGCATCGTGCGCGGCTTGGTGATGGACATCAAGACGCGCGACTACGTGGCGGCCGCGCAGACGCGCGGCGAAACCCCCTGGTATATCATGCTGTGGGAAATCCTGCCGAATGCTCGCGGGCCGCTGATCGTCGATGCCTGCCTGCGCATCGGCTACACCACCATCCTGCTCGGCACGCTCGGCTATTTCGGCCTCGGCCTTGCGCCTGAAAGCCCCGATTGGGGAACGGCGATCAAGGATGCCAGCCGGCTGTTGCGCCAGTTCATTCATCCGGCGTTGCCGCCGACGGTGGCGCTGATGTCCTTCGTGCTGGGATTGAACCTGCTCGCCGATGCGTTGCGCGAACAATCGATGAAAGACTGATCCACCGGGAGCGTCAGCCATGAACGAAGCTGTTAAAGCCGCGAACACCGCAAACGCCGAACCGATCATCGAGATCGAGAACCTGTCTATCTCGTTTTTCACCCGCAAGGGCGAGATACCGGCGGTGATGGATTTTTCCTGCTCGGTGATGGCAGGCGAGGCGATGGGCATCGTCGGCGAAAGCGGCTGCGGCAAGTCGACGGTTTCGCTCGGCATCATGCGCGACCTTTCCAACATCGGAAAGATCGTCGGCGGCAAGATCAAGTTCCAGGGCAAGGACATGGGCGAACTGACCGAGGAGGAGCTTCGCGCCATCCGCGGCAACAAGATCGCCATGATCTACCAGGAGCCGATGGCTAGCCTCAACCCGGCGATGAAGGTCGGCCAGCAGCTGATGGAAGTGCCGCTGATCCACGACAAGGTGTCGAAGGAAGAGGCCTATAAGCGGTCGCTCGAAATGGTGCGAGCGGTCAAGCTGCCGGACCCGGAGCGCATGATGCGTTCCTTCCCGCACCAGCTTTCAGGCGGCCAGCAGCAGCGCATCGTCATCGCCATGGCGCTGCTTTCCAAGCCGGCGCTTTTGTTGCTCGACGAGCCGACTACGGCGCTCGACGTGACGGTGGAGGCCGGCATCGTCGATCTGGTGCGCGGGCTTGGCGAAAAATTCGGCACGTCGATGATTTTCGTGTCGCATAATCTCGGCCTTATCCTGGAAACCTGCGACCGCATCACGGTCATGTATTCAGGCGAGGCGGTCGAGACCGGCAAGATCAAGGATGTGTTCGACCGCATGCGCCACCCCTATACGCAGGGGTTGTTCCGTTCGATCCCGCTGCCCGGCGCCGACAAGAATTCGCGTCCGCTGATCGCTATTCCCGGCCAGTTGCCGCTGCCGCATGAACGGCCGAAGGGCTGCAATTTCGGGCCGCGCTGCCACCATTTCGTGGAGGGCGTGTGCGACGCGGCCGAAATCCCGATGATCCCCGTGGAGGGGCATGACGGACATTATTCGCGCTGCGTGCGTTTCAACGAGATCGACTGGGATGCGCTGCCGCCCGGCGCGCAGAAGGTTACGGAGAAGGTCGAGCCTGGCGCGCCGGTGCTGGAAATCGCGGATCTGCGCAAATATTACAAGGTCGGCGGCAACGAAGTGTTCGGCGGCAGCGACGGCCGCGTCGTCAAGGCAAACGAGACGATTTCGTTTACCGCGCGCGAATCCGAGACCGTCGCCATCGTCGGCGAATCCGGCTGCGGAAAATCGACGCTGGCCAAGGTGCTGCTCGGCCTTGAAACCGCCAGTTCCGGCACCGTCACGCTGGACGGCAAGGAAATCCAGTCGACCGGCGTCGAAAGCCGGAATGTCGATACGGTGTCCTCGATCCAGATGGTGTTCCAGAACCCGTTCGATACGCTGAACCCCAGCCATTCGGTCGGCTCGCAGATCATCCGCACGCTGGAAAAGTTCCGTGTCGGGAAAAATCCGGGCGAGCGCCGCCAGCGCATGCTGGAACTGCTGGACCTGGTGAAGCTGCCGCGCGCCTTCGAGACGCGCAAGCCGCGCCAGCTTTCGGGCGGGCAGAAGCAGCGCATCGGCGTGGCGCGCGCCTTTGCCGGCGACGCTAAAGTGGTGGTGGCGGACGAGCCGGTGTCGGCGCTGGACGTTTCGGTGCAGGCGGCGGTGACCGAACTGCTGATGGACATTCAGCGCAAGAACAAGACGACCATGCTGTTCATCAGCCACGACCTGTCGGTGGTGCGCTATATCGCCGACCGCGTGGTGGTGATGTATCTGGGCTACATCGTGGAGCAGGGTACGACCGACCAGATATTCGCGCCGCCCTATCATCCCTATACCGAAGCTCTGCTGTCGGCGATCCCGATTGCCGACACCAGCGTGGTCAAGAAGCATATCGTGCTGGAAGGCGACATCCCTTCGGCGATGAACCCGCCGAGCGGTTGCCCGTTCCAGACCCGCTGCGGCTACAAGCATCTGGTGCCCGGCAACAAGTGCGAAACGCTGGTGCCGCCGGTCAAGGATCTGGGCGACGGCCATCTGAGCCTCTGCTGGCTCGACGACGACGTACTGGCGATGATGGAGCCGGTGATAAGCTTCGACAAGGCCGATAAGGCGCCCGTGGTCGATGCGACCCCCGAAGACGGCGATAGCGACGACCGGCCCGCTGACGAAGCGGCATCCTACGATGCGCCGAAGCGTCCGCGTGGCAAGAAGGCTTCTCCCGAGGCTAGCGCGTTCGGGGCGGCGGCGGAAGAGGCCGAATCCACAGCGCGCGCTCGCCGCCATGAGGTGCGCGACGAGACATCGGAAACCGGTGGCGCTTCGACCTCCGGCAATTCGACGCTTTCGCCGTTTACCGAGCGAACGGTTGGCGATGGCAGGCAGGCGGTGGACGAGAATGTCGCGCCGGCTTCGAAACCGGCCAGAAAGCCGAAAGCGGCCCCGAAGAAGAAATAGCCGGACGGGCCGGCGCTAGTCGCATTCCCGCAGCTGGACGGCGTAGTTCCTGGCCATTTCGTCGGTATCGCGGGCATAGCGCTGAAGTGAAGCGTTGCTTTTCCAGCTGCCGCGCTGATAGGCGACCCAGCCGGAATAATAGGCGAGGTAGAGATTGTAGGTGTCGTTCTTGGCGACGCCGAGCGTGTCGGCGGTTTTCTCGTGATACCAGCCGACAAAATCGACCGCGTCGGCGAAGCTGGTGCGGCGGGCGGCGAAGTTTCCGCTCTCGCGCTTATACTGCGCCCAGGTGCCGTCCAGCGCCTGCGAGAAGCCGGTGGCACTGGAAGGGCGCTTCCACGGAATAAAGCCGAGCAGTTTCGTGCGCGGCGGGCGGGCGTTGGCCTTGAAGCCGGATTCCTTGCGCACCGTCGCCATCAAGACGGGAACCGGAACACCATATTTGGCTTCGGCGCGCTTTGCGGCGGACTGCCAATTGTTGAACCAGCCGTCGCGCTGGTCGAATACGGAGCAGATATTGTTGATGTGACGCGGCGCTGTCGCGCAGGCGGACAAGGCCAGAAGCGCGATTACCGGGACAATTTTACTAAAACGCGACGCATACATGGCGTGAGCAATAGGGGAAAATCATAAAGGGAGTCTTGCAGCGAATCTTAACCTTTTGGATGCCGGCGCTTGGGCATTCTGTGTTGATATAGCGGCGCCTAAGGTCGCTTTTATCTTCGTCTCTCCACTATCGTGGCGCTGGGGCTAAAATCACGTCCAGCCATGACGCATTCCTGACAGACGGCATCGGCGGTCGAAGCTTTTATGCGGCCATGAGCGAACCAAGAAGAAAACGCGGCGCCGAGCGAACCAGCAACCGGGGTCCCGCCGCCATTCCGCAACTGCCGCTGCGGCGGGTGGTCAATCCCTATCCGCCGATGGCCGTGCTGTCGGCGGATCAGATCGAGGCGATCCACGAAGCCTCGATGCATATACTGGAAAATTTCGGTATCGAGGTGATGTCGCCGCGCGCGCTTTCGCTGTTCGAAAAGGCCGGCGCCGAGGTCGATCATGCATCGATGAACGTGCGCATCGATCGCGGGCTGGTGGCGCAGGCGCTGAAGACGACGCCTTCCGCCTATGCGCTGACCCCCCGAAATCCGGCACATGCCGTGCATCTTGGCGGCAATTCCATCAATTTCACGCTGGTTGCCGGGCCGCCCAACGTCCACGACATGGAGCGCGGACGGCGCTCCGGAAACATGCGCGATTATGGCGATCTCATCCGGCTGGCGCAGCATTTCAACTGCATCCACATGCTGGGGAATCAGGTCTGCGCGCCGATCGAACTGCCGGCGAATTCACGTCATCTGGACACTTATTTCGCCAATTTGACGCTGACGGACAAGTCTTTCCACGTTTCCGCCATCGGTCAGGGCCGGGCGCTGGACGGCATCGAGATGATGGCGATCAGCCGTGGGCTTTCGCTCGACCAGATGCGCGACGATCCGGGCCTCACCACCATCATTTCCGTCAATTCGCCGCGCCGCTTCGACGACATGATGTCGGACGGGCTGATGACGATGGCCGAGCATGGCCAGTCGGTGGCGGTCACGCCGTTCACGCTGATGGGGGCGATGAGCCCGGTTACGCTGGCCGGCGCGCTGGCGCAGCAGAATGCCGAGGCGCTGTTCGGCGTTGTCCTGACGCAATTGGTGCGGCCCGGCGCGCCGGTGATGTATGGCGCGTTCACCTCCAATGTCGACATGAAGTCGGGCGCTCCGGCCTTCGGCACGCCGGAGAATACCAAGGCCAATATCGCGTCGGGCCAGTTGGCGCGGCGCTATAACCTGCCATACCGCACCACGCCGGGCAGCGCTTCCAACGCCGCCGACGCACAAGGGGCCTATGAAACGTCGATGGCGCTGTGGGGCGCTATCCTTGGCCACGGCAACCTCGTCTACCATGCTGCCGGCTGGCAGGAAGGCGGACTGACTGCCTCTTTCGAAAAATTCATCATCGATGTCGAGATGATCCAGAACATGATGGAGGTCCTGCGCCCCATCGAGGTCAATGAAGGCGAACTGGCGCTGGAAGCGCTGGGCGCGGTGCCGACCGGCGGGCATTTCTTCGGCGAGCCGCATACGCTGGAGCGCTATTCGACGGCCTTCTACCAGCCGATGCTGTCCAACTGGCAAAACTACGAGGCCTGGGAGGAAGCGGGCGGGCTGGATGCCACGGCGCGCGCCACGCGGCTGTGGAAGAAGGCGCTGGAGGAATATGTCGAGCCGACGATGGACATTGCGGTGCGCGAAGAACTCGAAGCCTATGTCGCCAAGCGCAAGGAGGCGATCGGGCAGGGCGAGCCGTAACGGCTCATCCTCCGGTTCTTCGCCTCCCCTCCCGAAGCGGAGAGGAGGCCGCTGCCATCGGATCAGCGCACCGGCGCCACCAGCGCGAAATGCGCGCCTTGCGGGTCGGTGCAGTTGACCACCCACTGTCCGCCGGGCACTTCCATCGGCCCCATCAGCACCTTGCCGCCCTTGTCGTTGACACGCTGCACGGCCGCGTCGATGGCGGGCACGTTGAAATAGAATTGCCAGACCGGCACCGGCACTTGCGGCGGCTTGTTCATCATGCCGCCCGATTGCGCGCCGTCGACGGCATAGATCTGGTAGGTGCCCATTTCGCCCATGTCGAAGGGATGGTCTTTGGTCCAGCCGAACTGGCCGGAATAAAAGTCCATCGCCGCCTGCCAGTCCGATGTGTAAAGCTCGTGCCAACCGACATGGCCGGGCGTGCCGGCGGCCACCGGCGGCATGTCCGGTCCATTGGGCTGCAACAGCATGAACATGGCGCCCTGCGGGTCGGCAACCACCGCGAAGCGGCCGACGTCGGGAATATCCGCAGGTTCGCGGTGGACCTTGCCGCCCGCTTTCTTCACGGCCTCGGCGGAGGCATCGGCATCGCTCGAATAGATATAGCCTAGCCAGGCGGGCGGCATGCCCATTTCCTTTGCCGCGTCCGGCAAGTTCATCACGCCGCCGACGCCGCGTTCGCCAGCATTCATGACGGTGTAGCGCGGCATGCCGGCCGCGCCGGGGAAGGGCTGCGCCGTCCATCCCACCACATCGGTGTAGAATGCCTCGGCCGCATCCATGTCGGATGTCATCAGCTCGTACCAGAAAAACGAAGGGGTCTTGGGCATGGCATGCTCCTGACGTTGGCGTTGATTGCTGTTTGGCAATGCAAGGACGTGCGGTGCGCCGGTAAACCGACAAGCCGGACGAGACCATACTCCGGACCAGGGCCGTTGTCCAAAATATGATAGAAATTGTCATATTTTTAGGAAGCCTTTTCAATGGCTTATCCAGAAAATTGACCAATTGATAAAAAAATAGAACGTGCTAGCCTGCCTGAAAATCATAATAACCAAGAGCGGGAACCCCAATGGCACTCAGTCTCTTCAAGGAAGGCATAGAGGGCGGCCGGCTTTCACCGGAAGCCTATGCGGAGAATTTCTCCGATCTGCATCCGCCGCTGGATCATCACGAGGCGCTGGTCGAGTCCGACCGCTGCTATTTCTGCTATGACGCGCCGTGCATGAACGCCTGCCCTACGTCGATCGACATTCCGCTGTTCATCCGCCAAATCTC
>DASYCS010000324.1:0-6163 GCA_036500025.1 Mesorhizobium sp.
GGCCAGGCCGACGACGCCGGCGGCAACCGCGTCGCCGCGGTGGCTGTGATGATAGCCACCATAACCGCCGTAGCCGCCATGGCGGCGCCAGTCACGGGCATTGGCAGCCGGCAGCGCGGCCAGTGTCATCGCGGCTATAGCCGTCGACAGAATGGCTGTCTTGAAAATCCTGTTCATGTTCATCTCCTTCGTGCCGGCCTGCCGCATGGGAGGCGTGAGACCGTTGTGGTGGAGATAAATACAAATCCGTGGCTGAACGAAGGCTGAACGGAATTGTGCGGGAATACGCTCGATCCCATATCGAAATCGCCGATGGCCGGAACTTCCAGCCGCCGCAACGGAATGCCTTGCCGGCTTTTTAACCGACGGTCAGGTTGACGGCCTTGGGGCCTTTGCCGCGCTTGTCGGGTTCGGTGTCGAAAGTCACCTTCTGGCCGTCCTCAAGTCCGGGAAGACCGGACGCCTGCACGGCGGAGATGTGAACGAAGACGTCCTTTTCTCCGTCATCGGGCGTAATAAAGCCAAAGCCCTTGGCATGATTGAAGAATTTGACGGTGCCGGACTGCGGCATGGTAGGCTCCTTTAATCCCGTCAGGTCCAAATTTCCGTTGGGCGCGAGCCCTGGGGGGAAATTTGTCCTTTATTTTAGAGCCATCGGCAAGCAAAACTTTTGGCGGGGGTGGGTGCCATTCGAGCCTGCCGCCAATTCCTCTGGGTCCGAATTTACCTTAAATGACGAGCAGAAGAAGATGATGCGAACAGGGAAATCAACGCAAAGAAGGCGCGCCGGAAACCCGCCGCGCCTTCTTGAAACTCTATCCGCTTGAAGTGCGGAGGACGCGGATTATTCCGCGCGCAGATTGACCGCCTTCGGTCCCTTGCCCATGCGGTCCGGCTCGACGTCGAAGGTAACCTTCTGGCCGTCGACGAGCGTGCGCAGGCCCGAGGCCTCGATCGCCGAAATGTGGACAAACACGTCCTTGGCGCCGTCGTCAGGCGTAATGAAGCCGAAGCCTTTGGTGGCGTTGAAGAATTTAACGGTTCCGGTCTGGGCCATGTGGGGAAACTCCTTCACCCGTTCAGTCTTTGGTCCTGCCCGCCGCCTGGCGTCGGGAGCAAGTTCCGGTGGTTGCTTCGGCGGTCATGCATTTGCGCATGACAAAAACCCCCGCCGAAAACGGGGCCGTCAGAGATTCACAAATATCGGGGAAAGGGTTGTGCAAAACGTTCCAGTCTCCGGGTCCGTAAATGCCCGAACACTGGATTTATGGCATGGAAATCCAGAGGTGGCAAGACGGGCACGGTGAACCGGCGCAGCTCGGCATCCTCCGCATAGCCGCCGTTTGGCGGAAGGTCATCAGCCAGATGGCTTGAAATATGGGTGCAGCATCGGCCAGACGGCCATGTTGACACGCGAACGAATGGCCGATTTTGGCAGACCGCACCGGGTTTGACACGGTCTATTCGGATTTCACGCCGGGATAGGCCGTTGCCTTCAGCGCGCCGGCCAGATGCGCCGCATTCGACGCGGCCATTTCGATCATGGAAGCTACCGCCTCGGGTGTTCCGGGCAAGTCGACATAATTGACATCGCCCATCGCCTCGCCGACCCAGTAGACGCCGGCATTGGCGGGGATGGTGAAGCCGACATCGTTGAGCGCCTGGAAACAGGCGGCGTGGCAGGCGTGGGCGCCATCCTCATTGCCGACAATGGCCACCAACGCCACCTTGCCGGCGGCTGGCATCCTGCCCTTATCGTCGGTTTCTGCAAGAAACGCGTCCATGCGCTCCATCACGCGCTTGGCCACACTTGAAGGCTGACCCAGCCAGATCGGCAGGCCAAGGATGAAAATATCTGCGGCTAAAATCCTGGCGCGCAGTTTCGGCCATTCGTCGCCCTTGCCCATGTCGGACAGCACGCCCGGCTTTATGTCATGGTCGAGGGCGCGAATGATTTCGCCCTTCACGCCATGCGGCTTCAGCGCGGCAAGCAGATCGGACAGCATCCGGTCGGTCGATGATTTCTCTTCGTCGCCGGATGCTTTGAGCGAGCAGTTGAGGGCAAAGGCGGTCAATCTGGACATGAAATCTCCTGTATTCGCATCAGGAGAACGTGAGGGCGGCGCAGAGGTTGCGCGCGCCCTCATCAAGTCTTGTGCGCCGCGCCAAGCAAGGGCGCTATCCGAAGCTGGCGCTTACTTGCCGTCTTTCGATTTTTCGACATGGCCGCCGAAGGCGAAGCGCATCGCCGACAAGATCTTGTCGGCAAATCCGGCTTGGCCGCGCGATGAAAAGCGGTCGAACAGTGCGGATGACAGCACCGGAGCCGGCACGCCGGTGTCGATTGCCGCCTTCAGCGTCCAGCGCCCTTCGCCGGAATCCGAGACGCGGCCGCCGAAATTCTCCAGCGCCGGGTCGTCCTTGAGCACGCCGGCGGTCAGGTCGAGCAGCCATGAACCGATGACGCTGCCGTGCCGCCACACTTCAGTCACGGCGGGAAGGTCGATGTCGAACTTGTAGTATTGCGGTTCGTCCAACGGGGTGGTTTCGGCGTCGGCGGTGCGCGTTTCATTGCCGGCATTGGCGGATTTCAGTATGTTCAGCCCCTCGGCATAGGCGGCCATGATGCCGTATTCGATGCCGTTATGGACCATCTTGACGAAATGGCCGGCGCCGCTCGGTCCACAATGGAGGTAGCCGTGCTGGGCGGTGCCGCCTGTCGTTTTGTCCGCCGCCGCCAGATCCGTTTGGGGAGCCAGCGTCGCGAAGATCGGGTCGAGATGCTTCACCGCCATCTCCGGGCCGCCGATCATCAGGCAATAGCCGCGATCCAGCCCCCAGACGCCGCCGCTGGTGCCGACATCGACGTAATTCAGGCCCTTCGGCTGGAGTTTTGCCGCCTGATCGACGGCATCGCGGTAATTGGAGTTGCCGCCATCGATGATGATGTCGCCCTTTTCCATCAGCGCCGCCAGGCGGTCGACGTTCTGGCCGGTAATGGCGGCTGGCAGCATCAGCCAGACGCTGCGCGGCTTTTGCAGTTTCTGGACGAACTCTTCCATCGAGGCGGCGCCAACCGCGCCTTCGCCGGCAAGGCCGGCCACGGCCGCGGCATTGATGTCGTAGACGACGCATTCATGGCCGTCGCGCATCAGGCGGCGCACCATGTTCGCGCCCATCCTGCCAAGCCCAATCATTCCGATTTGCATTCTTCAGTCCTGTTCGTTGCTGGTCTGCGCTGCCGGATCGCGGCAACAAGCCATCGATGCATCACCTTTTCCGATAAACCGGCCCGCTTGGGAAGCTCGATTACGCCGTCATGCGTGACAGTGTCGTGATCACAGCCCTTGTGCGGGTCTCGCGCCATTATAGGATAGAGCCAGTTCAACCTTGCATCGCAGGCAGTGATGCCCTAGTTCGCGGCAAACGGACAAAAATGGCAGGTTCATCATCAACCGGGCATTGAGACGACGGGAAGGGGCCAAGGCTGGCGCGGGTGCGGGCGGCCAGCCGCCGCGCGGCAATCTCGACCAGCTCGTGCAGCAGGCGCTGGCGCTGCATCAGGCGGGCCGGGTCAGCGAAGCCGAGGCGCTGTATGTTCAGGTGCTGTCGGCGAAACGGGACCATGCGGCGGCGCTGCATTTTTTCGGGCTTTTGCTGCACCAGACCGGCCGCAGCGCCGATGGCGTCGCGCTGATCGAGCGATCCTTGCGCGCCGCGCCGCAAAACCCGGATTTTCTCAACAATCATGGCTCGGTGCTGCGCGATCTCGGACGGACGGCGGCGGCTGCCGATTCCTACCGCAAGGCGGTCGCCGTCAAGCCGGACCATGGCGCGGCGCGCGATAATCTTGGTTCCGCGCTGGCGCAACTCGGACGCTTTTCGCAAGCTGAGGAAGTTTTTCGCGGCACGATGGGACGCAATCCCTTCCACATGCGCGCACGCGTCGGGCTGGCGGAGACGATGCAGGAAGCCGGGCGGCTGGACGAGGCGCTTGTGGTCTTCCGCGACGCCCTGGCGATCCGCCCCAACGATCCGGAAGTCCTGCATGGGCTGGGCGTTGCGCTGATGGAAAAAGGCGACCTTGACGGTGCGGCCGACATGTTCCGGCGCGCGCTGGCCGCTGCGCCGAAGCAGGCGAAGTCGTGGCTGATGCTAAGCCAGGTGCGGCGCCAGAAGGAGGCCGACGCCGAACTTGCGGCCATGCAGGCGCTGCACAAGCAGGCGGGCGCGGACAGTCTTGACCGGATGCAACTATCCTTCGGCCTCGGCAAACTCAACGACGACCTCAAGGCCTATGGCGCTGCCTTCGACTATTTTGCCGAAGGCAATGCCATTCGCCGCAAGGGCATCGCCTATGACGGCGAAAAGACGCGCGCCGAATTTGCCGCGATGAAGGCGACATTCGACGCCGCGTTCTTCGAGAAGCACAAGCCAGGCGCTATCAACGATGACGCGCCGATCTTCGTCGTCGGCATGCCGCGTTCAGGCACGACGCTTGTCGAGCAGATTATCGCCAGCCATCCGCAGGTGTTCGGCGCCGGCGAGCTGACCATCCTGAAGACAGCCGTAGGCAAAGGCTTCCCGCTCGACATGAAGGGCGGCTTTCCGGCCGGTATTCGGGAATTGCCCGACAAGGTATTCGCAGACGCCGGGCATGATTATCTCGACATGCTGCATGCCCGTTATCCGGGCTTCAGGCACGTCACCGACAAGATGCCGGGCAACTTCCTGCTGATCGGCTTCCTGCATTTGATGTTGCCGAAGGCAAAGATCGTCCACTGCGCGCGCAACCCGGTGGCGACATGTCTGTCGATCTACAAGACGCATTTCCGCGGCGACGGCCATCTCTACAGCTACGACCTTGCCGAGCTTGCCGATTTCCACAATCTCTACACCGACATGATGGAACATTGGCGAGCGGTGCTGCCGGGCGTGGTGCATGATGTGCGCTACGAGGATTTCGTCGCCGACCAGGAAGGCCAGACCCGCGCGCTGATCGAGCATCTTGGCCTGCCGTGGAACGATGCGGTGCTGTCGTTCCACAAGAACGACCGGCAGGTGCGCACGGCTTCCGCCGCGCAGGTGCGCCAGCCGATGTATCAAGGTTCGATCGACCTCTGGAAAAATTATGGCGACAAGCTTCAGCCGCTGATCGAGCGACTGAAGTAAGTTTCTTCTGGGCAGGCGGTGGGCCGCAGGCCATGCGGCCCCTCTGTCCGACCTCCAGCAAGGAAGGCGGGGCTACACTCCCATGAAGGGCTTGAAGCCGCCGAAGATCATGCGCTTGCCGTCGAAGGGCATGTTTTCCATGCCGGGTTGCATGCGCGGATCGGCCATGACCTTGGCCATGACCGCATCGCGGCTTTCGCGGGATTCGTAGACGATCCACGAAAAGATCACCACCTCGTCGTCCGTGGCCTGCACGGCGCGCGGGAATGAGGTGAGTTCGCCATAAGGCACGTCGTCGCCGATGCATTCGGCATAGGCGAGCGCGCCATGCTCCTTCCAGACCTTGCCGGCCAGATGGGCAAGATCCTTGTAGGCGTCGAGTTTTGCCTTCGGCACGGCAACGATGAAACCGTCGACATAAGACATTTTTCTATCTCCTTTGGTTGGTGGTTCAGGCGGTTTTCACATGGCCGTTCACTTCGCTGTTCACTTCGCTGTTCACTGGGGCGTTCATGGCCCAATCGATGCCGAAAGGATCGCGCAGCGAGCCCCAGCGGTCGCCCCAGAACATGATTTGTAGCGGCGTGCTGATGGTGCAGCCGGCATCGACCGCGCGCCGCCACCAATCGTCGATGGTCTGTTCGGTCAAATGAAGCTGCATGGTGCAGGCCTGCACGGCCTTCGCCGGGTGGCCGTGCTCGGGATAGAAGTCGCCGAGCATCAGGCTGGAGCCGTTGATGTGGAGGTGGATATGCATGGTGCGGCCCTGCTCGTCGGGCGGCACGGCAAATGCCTCTTCGGCGCCGAAAGCCTTCTTGTAGAATTCCGCCGCCCTGGTCGCGCCTTCGATGCCCAGATAGGGCGTCAGGCCGCCGAGCGTTTTCGGCATCGGCGGAAAGGGCGGCTGCTGGTCGTCACCGGACATGCTGTTCTCCTGTCTTTGGCGGTTTCCACCTCCACAGGACGCGTGGTGAACGCCCGATCCGACAAG
>DASYCS010000325.1:0-4206 GCA_036500025.1 Mesorhizobium sp.
AATTCCTTCTCGTCGGATTTGGGCCGCGAGGACGCTTCCTTGACCGGCTTTTCCGAATCCTTGCGGTCGGGCGCCTTGGCGGTTTCGGCTTGCGCCGGCTGCGGCTTCGGGCGTGCATCGGGCGCCGGCGCCGCATCGGGAAGCTTGACGGCTTCGGCAGGCGGCTCGGCGGCGATGGCCTTCGCCACCTCGTCCGGCTTGACCTCTTCCTTCGGCTGCGGCTCGGCGGTCTTTTCCTCGGGCGGCTGCTGCTTCGGTTCCGGCTGCTTCACAGGCTCCGGCTTGGGCTCGGGCTGCTTGACCGGCTCGGGCTTGACCTCTTCCTTGGGTTGGGGAAGCGGCGTCACCTCGGTCGCGGGAACGGGCTTTGCCTCTTCCTTCGGCTTGGGAACGTCCTCGGTCTTTGGCTGTTCCTTCGGTTCCGGCGCGGGTTTCGGGGCGGCTGCCTCCTCCACCGGCCTGGGTGTCGCCTCCGGCGTTACCGGCTTGTCGGTGTCGACGCTGTTTTCGCCGACCTTTTGCGCATCGGCGACGATATCGGGACGCTTGGTCGGCATCGGCGCCGGCTTGTCCTTCATGTCGGCCTTTTTGTCGCCCTGCTGGATCTGGGTAAGTTCGGACAAGGGAACGATATCGACCGGCAGCGACTCGGTATCGGTCACTTCCAGCGCAGCAGGAGCCGACAGCGAAAACAGCCCGAAGGCCAGCACCGCCGCATGCAAGATCACCGATGTGGTGAGGCCCGCCTTCAAGATTACTGATCCTGTTCCTGCAAGGTGACGAGGCCGATATTCTTGTATCCAGCCGCTGAAATTCGGGCCATGACCTTCATCACCGTGCCATAGTCGGCGGTCTTGTCGCCGCGCACGAAGATGCGCTCGTCATAACCCGTCTTGGAGATTGCCTGTAGCTTGGCCACCACCTCGTCGATGGGGATTTCGGTTTCCTGGAGATAGATCTTGCCGGTGTCGTTGATCGAGACGGTGATCGGCTGGGTGTCGGCGTTCATGGCCTTGGCCTGCGTGTCGGGCAGGTCGATCGGCACGCCGACCGTCAGCAGCGGAGCGGCGACCATGAAGATGATCAGAAGCACCAGCATCACGTCGACCATCGGCGTGACGTTGATTTCCGACATCAGCGCGTGATGGCGGCCGCGCCGCCTGTGGCCACGCCCGCCGCGGCCGGAGCCGCCACTCATCGACATTCCCATGGCTGGTCCTAAACTTTCTGCGCTACTTTTTCATCGATTTGGCGCGAGAGTATGGCGGAGAACTCGTCGGAGAACCCTTCCATCTTCACGGCGATCTTGTTGGCATCCGATGACAGCTTGTTGTAGGCGATGACCGCCGGAATGGCGGCGAGCAGGCCGATGGCGGTGGCCAGCAGCGCCTCCGCGATGCCGGGAGCCACTACCGAAAGGCTGGTGTTCTTCGAGGCGGCAATGGCCTGGAAGGAGGTCATGATGCCGATGACCGTGCCGAACAGGCCGATGAAGGGAGCTGCCGAACCGGTGGTGGCGAGAAAGCCGAGCCGGCCTTCCAGCTTCTCCATCTCGCGGGTCAGCGCCAGGTCCATCGCCTTGTCGATGCGGTTTTGCAGGCCAAGCGGCGACTTGGCGCCCTTTTCGAAGCTTTTCTTCCATTCGCGCATCGCGGCGACGAAAATTGCGCCCATGCCGGTGGTCTTGCGGTCCGCCAGCGTGCGGTAAAGCTCCTCCAGCGACTGGCCGGACCAGAATATCTGCTCGAAGCGGTTGAGCGCGGCACGCATGCGCGCATAGGAAACGAGCTTGTCGACGATGATCGCCCAGCTCCATATTGAAGCGGCGACCAGCCCCAGCATGACCAGCTTGACCACCCAGCTGGCCTGCATGAACAGCGCCCAAATCGACAAATGCGCGCCCGGTTCGGCGAGTGCGATATTTTCCATGGTGAAGTCCTTAAGATTTTCCGGGCGTGGCCGTCGGCTGCCCCAGCGCATGATCCCTTGTGGCCCGTTCGCGCGAAGCTTCCGGTTTGCCCAAAAGGCGCGGTAAGCGGCCTTTTCAGCACAAATATTGGTTAAACGAAGGCAGCTATTGCCTCAGCTTTCGTCAAACCCTTCATGAACCGTTATGGTTAAGGATCGGTTAGGGTTGCGCCGCCGCCCGCCGGTAGCCGTTCTCGCCCCGATGCGCTGCGAAAGGCAGCCGTCTATTGGCGCAGGAAGGCGGCGATCCATTCCTTGGGAAAGCGCCGCGGCTTGCCGTTTTCGCCGATGATGGCGGCGTGCACGGTGGCCTCGACCAGCAGTTCCGCACCGCGCCGCAATTGCTGGAGCATGACGATGCGGGCGCCTGAAATCTCGGAAGCGCGTGTATCCACGGTCAGGATATCGTCGATGCGGGCGGGCGCGCGGAAGTCTATTTCCATGCGCCGGACCACCCAGACGATCCGTTCGCCATGCTTGCCGCCGGCAAGTTCGGTGTGGTGAACGCCGGCCAGCCGCAAGAAGTCGGAACGGCCGCGCTCCAGGAATTCCAGGTAGCGCGCATGATAGACGACGCCGGAAAAATCGGTATCGGCATAGTATACGCGCGCCAGCAGCCGGTGTCCGGAAGCCGTCAGCGCGCCGGAAAGGCCGGCGGCAAGCGCCGTATCCGATTCACCATGATCGTCCATAATGCTTTCCTTTTTGCCGTCGAGCGGGCAGGCCCATCTCCAAGAGAATGCGATGGCACCGTTGATGACGACGATCAAGACCCTGATGATGGCGCTGCTGCTTAGCCTGCCCCTGGGCTTGCCCTTGGGGTTGCCTTCGCAGGCGGCGAGTTTTACGATGAAGCGCGGCCTCAACCTCGATCCATGGACGACATGGGCCGGCGAGGATAAATGGGGCGACCCCGCCGTCATGCTTCCGTTCCCGGAATGGCGCAAATTCCTTGGCGATGGCGAGCTGAAGGCGTTGAAGGATGCGGGGCTGGATTTCCTGCGCATGCCGGTCGATCCGTCGCCTTTCCTGTCGGACAAGACGTTGCCGTTGCGCGACGGGCTATATGCCAGCGTGCTGGAATCGGCCCGGACCATCAACCGGGCCGGATTGAAGGTGGTCGTAGACCTGCATCTGACGCCGTCCGGCGGCAATGGCACCATCGGCATGGCCGAGGTGATGGCCGATCCGGCCATGTTCGAGCGCTATCTAGAATTGGTGCGAACCATGGCGGGCACGCTTGCCGGCGAAAATCCCTCGCTTGTCGCCTTCGAGCCGATGAACGAGCCGATCGTGGATTGCGAGGGCGACGGCACCGATTTGTGGCCGCAGCGGCTGAAGCGACTGTTCGCCGCCGCGCGCGCTTCGGCGACCGGGCTGACGCTGGTGCTGAGCGGGTCCTGCTATTCAAGCGCGGACGGGCTGGCGAAGATCGACCCGAAGGAGATACCGGACGGTAATGTCATCTGGACGTTTCATTCCTACCAGCCGTTCCTGCTTACCCATCAGGGCGCTACCTGGGCCGGCGATTTCATTCGATATGTCACCGGGCTGCCCTATCCGCTGAACGCCGTATCCAGCGAACAGCTGGAAGCGACGCTGGACACCATCCGGCAGAAGATCAAGGATGAAGCGCCGTGGTCGCGCCGCGCCGGGCTTCTCGCCTATCTGGACGAACAGGTCGCCGGCATCGACAGCCAACAGAAGCTGCTTGCCGAAATGGCCGCGCCGTTCAAGCAGGCCGAGGCGTGGGCCAAGGCCAACGGCATCAGGCCGGAAAACGTTACGCTGGGCGAGTTCGGCATGATCCGGCAGGAATATGGCAACCCCTATGTGATGCCGGGGAAATATCGCGCCGCCTACGTCCACGACATGATCGGGCTTGCCGAAAAAAACGGCTTCTCATGGTCGATCTGGGAATATGGCGGCTCGTTCGGCATCGTCGATGCCTTTGACGGCAAGAAGGCCGAGCCGGATGTGATGGAGATGGTGCGGGCGCTGAAGTGAGCAAGCCTGTGCCAGATGCCGCCCCACGTCAGGGGCTGCGTGTTCTGTCGCTGTGAAAAATTTCGCCAGGGCGTTCGGTTCGCCTGCGGCAAGATCGGCGTCTCACTCCTGGAACAGGTTTATCTGCTGCTGGGCCAGATCTCTGGGGGCATCGAGGCCGAGGTGACGCCAGGCGTTGGCTGTCAGCACGCGGCCGCGCGGCGTACGCTGGATGAAGCCCTGCTGGATCAG
>DASYCS010000326.1:0-12734 GCA_036500025.1 Mesorhizobium sp.
GTCAAGCATTTGTCGAAGCTATCCTGTGTAAAACCGGCGAGCTTGGAAAGCTGCAACAGCGCATCCTTGACGTTATCAACGGCCACCCAGTTCTGCTGCTGCTTGAACAGCACGTCGACCATCGGGAAATAGTTGTCGCCCGCGCAGCGCGCCAGCATGAAGCCGGCTTCGGCGCGCGGCTCGAACGGGAATTCGCGCAGGATGTAGCGCACCTTGCCGGTGTCGATATATTTCGTCTTCATTTCCGGAAAGGTCGTCTCGGCGAAATGCGCGCAATGCGGGCAGGTCATCGAGGCATATTCGACGACCGTGACCTTGGCATCGTCCTTGCCGAGGGACTTTTCAGGCAGGGCACCCGGCTTCAGCAATTCGGCCATGTCGACGGAACCGGAGGATTCCGGCGCGGCGACGGCCGGCTTCATGGCGTCGGCCGGCTTCATGGCATTGGTGGCGGGCTTCATCGCGTCAGCCGGCTTCATGGCGTTGCCGGGCTTGACCTCGGCTGCCTTGGCTTCCTCGCCTGAATCGCTACAGGCAGCGAGCATAACCACCGCCGACACGGAGGCCAGCGAAGACAGGACGGACCTGCGGGACAAGGAACGGTTCATTCGAATCACCCGGTTGATAATGGATTTCAGACTTTGCAACGCAAAGGCACGAGAAAGCGAGAGTTGGCGCGAATTAAGGCATCACGCGAACCAATCCAACCGCGAAAAGCGGTGGCGGGATCACGAATACGCGATGCGCTACTTCCGTTCGCCCAGAATAGTGGCGCCCAGCCGCTCCAGCGAGGCGCGCAGGCCGTCATCCTCGATCAGCCGCACGGTGCCGGCCAGTTTCGATTGTTCCGGCGCCGAAAGCGGCCTGAACGAAGGCTTCTGCTTCACCTTTTCGGCCGTCAGCGGCTTTTGCACGATCTTGATGCGCCCGACCGCATTGAAGCCGAGGAAAGCATTGACGCGCCCGATCACCTCGCTCGTCTCATGCTGCAAATGCAGCGCCGCCATGCCTTCGCAGGCAATGACCAGCACCGCCGGCTCAAACGGGTCGTCCTCATGCATCCGGCGCGGCCACTGGATTTTCTCCGGCCGAGAATGGCGGCTAAGGCGCGGCCCGGCAATCTCGTCCCAGGACTGCACGAGGCCGATGGAGATGCCGGCGCGCTTGCGCAGCACCGGGTCAAGGATGCGGGCGGTGAGGTCGCTTACCGCAACGGGATTGCGGTCCGGCTTTTTCCCTGCCATGCGTTGTTCAAATCCCATCCGAAAAGGCCAGTTTCCCGATCAATGGCACCGCAGCCCCAGACCCGCAAGGCCAAGCCCAGCAATGAGGGTCCGGTCGCTGCACGCCTGCTCGACTGGTATGACGCGCACCACCGCGAACTGCCGTGGCGGGTGCCGCCGCGCGATCTGGCGCACGGCATCCGGCCCGATCCCTATCGCATATGGCTCTCCGAAGTCATGCTTCAACAAACCGGCGTGGAAACGGTAAAGGCCTATTTTTCCGCCTTTGTCGCCAAATGGCCGACTGTCGAGGCGCTGGCGGCGGCGACAAGCGAAGATGTGATGAAGGCCTGGGCCGGGCTTGGCTATTATTCGCGCGCCCGCAACCTGAAAGCCTGCGCCGATCTGGTGGCGGCTTCGGGCGGCAAGTTTCCCGATATAGAGGACGGCCTGCGCGCTTTGCCCGGCATCGGCGCCTATACGGCGGCGGCCGTCGCTGCCATCGCCTTCGACCGGCCGGCGACCGTGGTGGACGGCAATATAGAGCGCGTGGTTTCCCGGCTGTTTTCCATCGCAACGCCGCTGCCGCAGGCCAAGGTCGAAATCCGTGAACGCGTCGGGCAGCTTACGCCGGAAGCCCGGCCCGGCGATTTCGCCCAGGCGATGATGGATCTCGGCGCGACCATCTGCACGCCGCGCAAGCCGCGCTGCATGCTGTGTCCGCTGCGCGAGGACTGCGACGCCCTGGCATCCGGTGATCCGGAATTCTTTCCCGTGCGAGCGTCCAAGCCGGACAAGCCGGCACGACGCGGCGCGGCATTCGTGGCGGTGCGAGGCGATGGCGCGATCCTGCTGCGCAAGCGTCCCGACAAGGGACTGCTCGGTGGCATGAGCGAGGTGCCGACGACCGGCTGGACCGCGCGAACGGATGGCGAAACGACGCCGAATGCCGCGCCTTTTGCGGGAGATTGGAAGCCGATGGGCAGCATCGGCCATGTCTTCACGCATTTTTCATTGGAGCTGGAGGTTTTCCGAGCCGACGCCGATATTGCCGCCCCGGCCGACGCTTTCTGGTCGCTGCCCGGCGACATTGCCGGGGAAGCATTGCCGACGGTCATGAAAAAGGCCATCGAAGCGGCCATTCCCGGCGCGACGAAAAAACCGCGACCACAGTGAAGAGGCTGCCATGACTGAAATCCGCCACATCGTTTTCGATATCGGCAAGGTGCTGATCCATTACGATCCCAACATTCCGTTCAGCAGGCTGATCCCGGATGAGGCGGAGCGGAAGTGGTTTTTCGAGAATGTCTGCACGCATGAATGGAACATCGAGCAGGATCGCGGGCGGACATGGGCGGAGGCCGAGGCGCATGCGATTGCCGCGCATCCCGGCCATGCCGACAACATCCGCAATTTCCGCCGCCACTGGAGCGCCATGGTGCCGCACGCCTATGAGGACAGCGTGGCGCTGATGGACGGGCTGATCGACGCCGGCCACGACGTGACCATGCTGACCAATTTCGCCGCCGACACCTTTGTCGAAGCGCGCCGGCGGTTCCCGTTCCTGCATCGCCCACGCGGGGTGACGGTGTCCGGCGAAATCCGCCAGATCAAGCCCGACCGCGCCATCTATGACCATCACACCGCGTCGTTCAGCCTCGATCCGGCGGCAACCCTGTTCATCGACGACAGCCAGCCCAATGTCGACGGCGCGAAGGCCGCCGGCTGGCAGGCGGTGCTGTTCACCGGCGCCGACAAGCTGAAGTCGGACCTCAAGACCTACGGAATCGCCGCATGATTTGAATCGCTTGGCGGTAGCGGTTCAGATTTCGATTCAACCTGGCGAGCGCGGCGGCCGCGCCGCCCCCCACGACACGGCTTTCGGCGGCAGGCGAATTGCTCACCCTGCCCGTTCCATGCCGAGGCGTGCGATGCGGCGAAGCTCGTCGATGGGAGTGAGGCCGCCATTTCGCTCATAATGCCAGAACGTCCAGCCGTTGCAGGCGTCCAGCCCCTGCACCTGCGCGCCCATCCGGTGGATGGAGCCGGCGCTGTCGCCGATGGCGACCGTGCCGTCTGCCCGCACCTTGGCGGCGAAGCGCTTGCGCGAATCGTAGAGCGTGGCGCCCGGCGTCATCAGGCCAGTATCGAGAAGGCTGACAAAGGCGACACGCGGCTCCGCGCGCTTGCCCGTCAGCACCGTCAGATCGGCACCATGAAGCGGGACAACCGCGTCGATGCGTTCCTTGGCGGCATCGATATAGGCCTGCTCGCGCTCGATGCCAACGAAATGGCGGCCAAGACGCCTGGCTACCGCGCCGGTCGTGCCCGAGCCGAAGAACGGGTCCAGCACGATGTCGCCCGGCTTGGTCGAAGCCATCATGATGCGGGCAAGCAGCGCCTCCGGCTTTTGCGTCGGGTGCAGCTTGTCGCCATTGTCGTTCTTCAGCCGCTCGCCACCGGTGCAGATCGGGAACAGCCAGTCGGAACGCATCTGGATATCGTCGTTCGACGCCTTGAGCGCTTCATAGTTGAAGGTGTAGCCCTTGCCCTTCTGGTCGCGCGATGCCCAGATCATCGTTTCGTGCGCGTTCTGGAAACGGCGGCCACGGAAATTCGGCATCGGGTTGGTCTTGCGCCAGACGATGTCGTTCAGGATCCAGAAGCCGAGATCCTGGAGCTTTGCGCCGACGCGGAAAATATTGTGGTAGGAGCCGATGACCCAGATGGTGCCGTTCGGCTTCAGCACGCGGCGCGCCGCCAGAAGCCATGCGCGGGTGAAGGCGTCGTAAGCCTCGAAGCTTTCGAACTGGTCCCAGGCGTCGTCCACCGCGTCGACCTTGGACTGGTCCGGGCGGTGCAGGTCGCCGTCAAGCTGGAGGTTGTAGGGCGGATCGGCGAAGATCACGTCGATGGATTTTTCAGGCAAACGCTCTAGCGCTGCGACGCAATCGCCCTTGAGAATGGTATCCAGCCAATCGGACTGCTGCGAAGCATGGGGAAGGTCGGCGAGAAGACGCACGGCAGACATTTTTACACCCGAGGCACACGGTTACTGTTTACGCCTCGTTATGGTTACCTTTTAGCGTAAATATTTAGTGAAGTGCCACATGGGGGCGTGGCGAATTTGCCGCCGCGCCCGGCTTGGTGTATGCCGCCTGCGCCCGGTTCGACCGGTTCTTCCCCCTCTCGCCAGTGGTTTGCCGATGCCTTTGCCAGAACTTGTCATTTTCGATTGCGACGGCGTGCTCGTCGATTCCGAGATCATTGCGGCGCGCGTCGAGTCCGAACTGCTGACGGCTTCCGGCTTCGAGATTTCAGCCGAGGAGCTTGCCGAGACCTATGCCGGCCTGACCTTCAAGGACATTCTGATCAAGGTGGAGGAAATCTCGAAAATACCGTTCCAGATATCGCTGATCGACCGTGCCGAGGAACTGATCGACCGCAAGCTGCGCACCGACGTGCGCGCCATCGAGGGCGTGCATGAGGCGGTGGCCGCGGTGCCGGTGCCATTTTGCATCTGCTCGAACTCGCGCACGGAGCGGATCGAACTGATGCTGGAAAAGGTGCGGCTGCTGCCACTGTTTTCCGGCCGCATCTTTTCGGCGCTTGAAACGCCGACGGGCAAGCCGAAGCCCGCGCCGGACGTGTTCCTCCATGCCGCCGAAAAGCTTGGCGCCGACCCGGCGCGCTGCTTCGTCGTCGAGGATTCCGTGCATGGCGTCGCCGGCGCGGTGGCCGCGGGCATGCGGGTGATCGGCTTCACCGGCGCGTCGCACAGCTATCCCGGCCACGCCGACGCGCTGACCGAAGCCGGCGCGGAAACCGTCATCCGGCGCTGGCCGGAGCTGAAAAGCGTGATCGCGGCGCTTTCCGAATGGTCGGATGCCTAAGATATTGGACGCCTGAGAGCCGGACGCCTTATTTCTTCTTCTTGGCGGGCGGGCCTTCGTCGTAACCGGCGAAGACCTGATAGTTCTTCGAAGACGGCTCAGGCACGCTCACATTGGGATCGCTGAAGACGAACTGGGTGGCGGCCGACATGTCGGTCACCTGGAGCTTGTACTGGTGAAGCTGTGAGTAAATGACCTGCGATCCCTCCAATACGGCGATGCGGATCGGCATGGTGATGCTGCCGGCGGTCGCCTTCGGGCCAGGAACGACCTTGCCGGCGACGGCGACATTCATGGTCAGTGTGCCGGCATTGCGGGCGCAGTCGCGCGTTACGTCGGTAATCGCCGCCTGGTAGACGATGTTGGCCGACTGGTCCTCGGCATCGGCGGCGGGCGCGGCATCCGCCTCGGCATCGTCCGCCTTCTTCACCTTTTTCTTGGCGCCGTTGGCGTAGGTGTTGAAATAGGCGGTGCCGTCGCGCAGCGTGATTGTGGGGCAATAGGCCATCAGATCGCTGGCCTTGACCCTGGTATCCTCGACCTTCGCCTGCTGGCTGCCGCCTCCGCCGATGCCAAGCACACCCTTGTCGCCAGATTGGCAACCCGCGACGGCGAGCATAAAGCCCGACAACGCCAAACCCGCGAAAAAGCGAGCCTTAAAAGAACGAAACACCATGAACTGCACTTCCCTCTCGTAAAGTTGGTGTCCTATAGCAAGCCAACGGCAAAAATGCGACCGGCGAAGCAGGCAAATCCACCACTGTGCCGCCGGCCCGAACGGCGGATAGCAACGGACGGCTGACAATGCACTATGTGAGCACGCGCGGGGAAGCACCCGTTTTGGGGTTTTCCGATACGATAATGGCTGGGCTGGCGCGCGATGGCGGCCTTTACGTGCCGCGCGAATGGCCGCATTTCTCGACCGCTGAAATTCGCGCCATGCGCGGCCTTTCCTATCCCGACCTCGCCATTCGCGTGCTGACGCCGTTCCTCGGCGGCGAGATCGCGGCGCCGGTGTTCGAAAGGCTGGTGCGCGAGGCCTATGCGACCTTTCGCCACGAGGCCACCTGCCCGCTGGTGCAGCTCGGCACCAACAGCTTCGTGCTGGAGCTGTTCCACGGACCGACGCTGGCCTTCAAGGACGTGGCGATGCAATTGCTGGCGCGGCTGATGGACCATGTGCTGGCCGAGCGCGGCCAGCACGCCACCATCGTCGGCGCAACTTCGGGCGACACCGGCGGCGCGGCCATCGACGCTTTTGCCGGGCGCGAGCGCACCGACATCTTCATCCTGTTCCCGCATGGCAAGGTCTCGCCGGTGCAGCAGCGGCAGATGACGACATCGTCCGCCGCGAATGTCCATGCGCTGGCCGTCGAAGGGAATTTCGACGACTGCCAAAGCCTGGTCAAAGGCATGTTCAACGATCATGCGTTTCGCGACCGGGTGGCGCTTTCGGGCGTCAATTCGATCAACTGGGCGCGCATCATGGCCCAGATCGTCTATTATTTTTCTTCCGCGCTTTCGCTTGGAAGCCCCGACCGACCCATATCTTTTACGGTGCCGACCGGCAATTTCGGCGATATTTTCGCCGGTTACGCGGCAAAGAAGATGGGACTGCCGATTGAACGGCTGGTGATTGCCACCAACGACAACGACATTCTGGCGCGCACGCTGGCAAGCGGCGAATACCGGACGAAGGGCGTGATTTCCACCACCTCTCCCTCCATGGACATCCAGGTATCCTCCAATTTCGAACGGCTTTTGTTCGAGGCTTCCAACCGCGATTCGGGCAAGGTGCGGCGCTACATGGACGGGCTGAAACAGTCGGGCGCTTTCACCATAGAGGCCGATGGGCTGGCCGGTATCCGCGCTGAATTCGACGCCGGGCGCGCGACGATGGAGGAGACGGCGGCAACGATCCGCTCGACGCTCGAAGGCTCGAACTACCTGCTCGATCCGCACACGGCCGCCGCCGTTCACGTCGCGGCAAGGCGCACCGGCGAGGTGCCGATGGTGGTGCTGGGCACCGCGCATCCGGCAAAATTTCCCGCCGCCGTCGAGGCCGCGAGCGGCGTGTCGCCCGCCCTGCCTTCATGGCTGTCGGGCTTGATGAGCGCAGAAGAAAAATTCTCGGTACTTCCATCTGACCTGAAAATGTTGGAAGATTACGTCGGCCGCCACACGCGGGCGGCGCGTTAGGGAGTCTATTTTATATGGGTGTAGAGGTAAGCCGTCTGTCGAACGGCCTGACAGTCGCCACCGAAACCCTTCCAAGCATTGAATCCGTCGCTCTAGGTGTCTGGATCAAATCCGGCGCCCGCAACGAACGTGACGAAGAGCACGGAATGGCCCACCTGCTTGAACACATGGCGTTCAAGGGAACCAAGCGGCGCACCGCATTCGAGATCGCTTCCGAGATCGAGAATGTCGGCGGCGAGATCAATGCGGCGACCAGCGTCGAGACGACCTCCTATTTCGCGCGGGTGCTGAGCGCCGATGTTCCGCTTGCCGTCGATATTCTCGCCGACATCCTGCAAGAATCGGAATTCGATCCGCATGAGTTGGAGCGCGAACAGCACGTCATCCTCCAGGAAATAGGCGCTGCCCACGACACGCCCGACGATGTCGTCTTCGACCATTTCACCGAGACGGCCTTTCGCCACCAGACGCTTGGCCGTTCCATTCTCGGCACGCCGGAAACGGTGAAATCCTTCACCTCCACGCAACTCCACGATTATATCGGCCGCCAGTATGGCGCCGAGCGGATGGTCGTGGTGGCCGCCGGCGACGTCAAGCATGACGATTTCGTGCGCGAAGTGGAAAAGCGGCTTGGCGGCTTTCGCAGCAAGGCCGAAAGCATCATGCCGCAATATGCGCAATATGTCGGCGGCGACTTCCGCGAGAACCGCGACCTGATGGATGCGCAGATCGTGCTGGGCTTCGAGGGCCGCGCCTATCATGTGCGCGATTTCTACGCCTCGCAGGTGCTGTCGATGATTCTCGGCGGCGGCATGTCTTCGCGCCTGTTCCAGGAAGTGCGCGAAAAGCGCGGCCTGTGCTATTCGGTCTATGCCTTTCACTGGGGTTTTTCCGATACCGGCATCTTCGGCGTCCATGCCGCCACCGGCCAGTCGAGCCTGGGCGAACTGGTGCCGGTCATCATGAACGAGTTGCAGCGAACCGGCGAAAACATCCTGCAAGAAGAGCTTGACCGCGCCCGCGCGCAATACCGCGCAGGGCTTATCATGTCGGCCGAAAGCCCCTCCAGCCGCGCATCGCAGATTGCCCGCCAATTGCTGCTGTTTGGCCGGCCCGTCGCCAAGGAAGAGCTGATGGAGCGGCTGGACGCGCTGACGACCGGACGGTTGACGGACCTGTCCGGCCGGCTGTTTTCGACCCGCCCGACGCTTACCGCCGTCGGTCCGGTGGGCACTCTGGCGCCCTACGAAGAACTGCTTGATCTGGTTTCGGGTTCGCAGACGGCGGCCCGCAAACTCGCCGTCTGATCCAGAACGGTGTTGTCCTTCCTTCGCCGCGAATCACCGGCACTGAAGGGCAAGCAGGTCATGCTGCGGGTTCCGTCACCCGGCGACTACCGGGAATGGTCGACGTTGCGCGGCGAGAGCCGCGGCTTCCTCGAACCGTGGGAGCCGCGCTGGACGCCGGAAGAACTCGAACGCCACGCCTGGCGCCACCGCATCCACCGCTACCGCGAAGACTACGCGCTCGGCCTGTCGATGGCGTTTTTCATCTTCGAACTTGGCAGCGGCAAACTGGTCGGCGGCATAACGCTTGGCAATATCCGCCATGGCGTTTCGCAGAGCGGCCATGTCGGCTACTGGATCGGCGAGCGCTATGCGGGGCGCGGCCTGATGACCGAGGCGGTCAACGTGCTGGCGCAGTTCGCTTTCGATACGCTGAGGTTGCACCGGATCGAAGCTGCCTGTATTCCCGACAACGCCCGTTCGATCCGTGTGCTTGAAAAAGCCGGATTCCGGCGCGAAGGGCTGTTGCGATCCTACCTGCGGATCAATGGCTTCTGGCAGGACCATTATCTCTACGCCCGTATCGCCGATGACGGGCCGGGCGAGCGAACAAAGGGCTGATTTTTGACGAACTCGCCGCGCATCCGATCGCTTCTGGCGTTTGTCCTGGCGGCAATCGTCACTTTCTGTTCGGTCACCGCGACATTCGCGGTCGAGCCTATCAAGATCGCGCGCGACGATGTGGCGCTCGATCTTTCCGGCGCCGTCGAGATTTACCGCAACCAGGGCGAAAACTTCCAGGTTTCCACCGCGCCCGGCCCCGACGGCATCGTGCGCCGCATCGAGGTGGAGGCCAACGACAAGCGCTCGACCGGCGACTGGGCGGTGTTCGCGCTGGCCAACACGACCGACCAGCAGCTCGACCGGCTGATCGTCGCGCCGCATTTTCGCCTGGTCAATTCCGGCATCTTCTGGCCCGATCTCGGCTCGACGCGCATCGCCGCGATCACGCCCAGCGAAGGCTTCGCGCTTGACCGCCAGACCAGCCCGGATGCCGACGTGTTTCGCGTCACGCTCAATCCGGGCACCGTCGTCACCTTCATTGCCGAGCTTGCCTCGCCGAAACTGCCGCAGGTCTATCTGTGGGAGCCGGAATCCTACAAGGATACCGTCAATTCCTACACGCTCTATCGCGGCATCGTCATCGGCATCGCCGGCCTTTTGGCGCTGTTCCTGACCATCCTGTTCGTGGTCAAGGGCACCTCGATGTTCCCGGCCACCGCAGCGCTTGCCTGGGCGGTGCTGGCCTATATCTGCATCGATTTCGGCTTTCTCAACAAGGTCATCGAAATATCGCCCGGCAGCGAACAGATGTGGCGGGCGAGCACGGAAGTGGGCCTCGCCACCACCTTCGTGGTGTTCCTGTTCACCTATCTCAACCTCAACCGATGGCACGGCCATTTCAGCTATGGCGCGCTGGCCTGGGTCGCCGGGCTGGTGCTGATCGCCGGCGTCGCCATCATCGATCCGGCCATCGCCGCCGGCATCGCCCGCATCTCGTTTGCGGCAACCGCCATCATCGGCCTGTGCCTCATCGTCTATCTCGGCATACGCGGCTACGACCGCGCCATCATGCTGGTGCCAAGCTGGGTGATGGTGCTTTTGTGGCTTGCCGGCTCGTGGATGGCGATCACCGGCGTTCTGGACAACGACATTGCCCAGCCCGCACTTGGCGGCGGCCTCATCCTCATCATCCTGTTGATCGGCTTCACCGTCATGCAGCATGCCTTTGCCGGCGGCGCGCTGCATCAGGGGCTGTTTTCCGACCTTGAGCGGCAGGCGATGGCCATTATCGGCTCCGGCGATACGGTGTGGGACTGGGACGTGCTGCGCGACCGCGTCGTCACCCGGCCCGACATCAGCCTGCAACTCGGCCTCGAACCGCATAGCCTGAGCGGGGCTGCGCGCAACTGGCTGCCCGTGCTGCATGCCGACGACCGCGACACGTTCCGCACCACGCTCGATGTCGTGCTGGAGCACCGGCGCGGCAAGGTGGCGCAGAATTTCCGCCTGCGCGGGGCGGACGGCCACTACCACTGGTTCGCGCTCCGGGCGCGCCCGGTGATCGGCTCGGACGGCCAGGTCATCCGCTGCGTCGGCACCATGATCGACGTGACCGAGCAGAAGAAATCCGAAGAGCGGCTGCTGCACGACGCCGTGCACGACAATTTGACCGGCCTGCCCAACCGCGAACTGCTGATGAACCGGCTGGAGACGATCATCTCGATCGCCCGCACCGAGGAGAAAGTTCGCCCGACCGTCTTCGTCATCGACATCGACCGCTTCAAGCAGGTCAATGACGGGCTTGGCATTTCGGCCGGCGACACCATTTTGCTGACGGTGGCGCGCCGCCTTCACCGCCTGCTCATGCCGAAGGATTCGCTGTCGCGCTTTGCCGGCGACCAGTTCGCGCTGATGCTTTTGTCGGAACAGGAGCCGGGCCGCATCGCCGCCGTCGCCGACGCCATCAAGCACGCGATCAATGCGCCGATCACCTTCGCCAAGCGCGAGATCGTGCTGACCGCCTCCATCGGCCTGATAAGCTGGACCTCGGAACAAACCTCGGCGGAAGACATGGTCAAGGACGCCGAGCTTGCCATGCATCAGGCGAAACGCTTCGGCGGCGACCGCATCGAGCCGTTCCGCCCGGCCTTCCGCACCGTCGGCTCGGACCGGCTGCAATTCGAATCGGACCTGCGCCGCGCGGTGGAGCGCAGGGAATTCACGCTGGCCTACCAGCCCATCGTGCGGCTGGAAGACAACAGCATCGCCGGTTTCGAGGCGCTTTTGCGCTGGGACCATCCCCGCCGCGGCATGATACCGCCGGCGGATTTCATTCCGGTGGCGGAAAGCTGCGGCCTCATCGTGCAGCTGGGCCTGTTTGCCATGCAGAAGGCCGCCGAAGATTTGGCCGCGTGGCAAAAGCAGATCAGCGACGCGCCGCTTTCGGTTTCCGTCAACCTTTCCAGCCGCCACCTCATCCGCCGCGACCTGGTCAGCGACGTGCGATCGGTCATTGCGCGCGCCAATTTGAAGCCGCGCTGCTTCCGGCTCGAACTGACCGAATCGCTGGTGATGGACAATCCCGAGCAGGCGGTCCATGTGCTCAACAAGCTCAAGCAGCTTGGCGTCGGCCTGTCGCTCGACGATTTCGGCACCGGCTATTCGTCGCTGTCCTATCTGACGCGCTTCCCCTTCGATACGATCAAGATCGACAAGAGCTTCGTCGACGACAATACGCCGAAGCGCTCGGTGCTGCTGCGCTCAATGGTCAACATGGCGCATGAGCTTGGCCTGTCGGTGGTGGTAGAGGGCATTTCCGACCAGAAGGATGCGCTGGAGTTGCGTCAGATGGGGTGCGAATATGTGCAGAGCTTCATGTTCGGGCCGCCGGTCGCCGGCGACATCGTGCTGAAGATGCTGAAAGAGCAATATCCGCTGACGCAGGCATGATCGGCACGAAAGCCTTGCTCTCGCGCTGATTCACCGAAGCAACCCAACTATTTGAATATAAAGACTTCCCGCCGATTCCATCAGGCGTGGCCGGCCGCGCCGCTCAGATGCGCCAGGTCGATGCCGATTGAGGCAAGCGCCTTGTCGTATTTGCGGTCGATGTCGGCATCGAACAGAAGCTCGGGCGTGGCCGGACAGGTCAGCCAGCCGTTTCCGGCGATCTCGCTTTCCAGTTGCCCGGCGCCCCAGCCCGCGTAACCAAGCGCCATCAGCGCCTGGCGCGGACCGCGCCCGCTGGAGATGGCGCGCAGAATATCGACGGTCGCCGTCAGGCAGATATCATCCGAGACGGCCAGCGAGGATTCCACCTTATAGTCGCCCGAATGCAGCACGAAGCCTCGGCTGCGGTCGACCGGACCGCCATTGCGGACGACGAAATCGCGCGCCGGCGCGGGCAACCGGATCGCTTCCTGCTCGTCCAATATGCCAAGCTGCACCAGCAAATCCGGGAACAGCATCTGCTGCGTCTGGTTGACGATCAGCCCCATTGCGCCCTCTTCGCTGTGGGCGCAGACATAAATAACGGCGCGCGCGAACCGGTCGTCCTTCATGCCGGGCAT
>DASYCS010000327.1:0-1547 GCA_036500025.1 Mesorhizobium sp.
TTTCAACCAGGTGGTCACCGCGCCCTTCGCCGGCGCCACCCACCGCGAGCGCGCGCTCATCGCCACCGCCGTCTTCCACCGCTATTCGGGCGACGAGGATTTCCCCGCCGATATCAGCGCGCACGACCTTCTGGGCGAGGAAGACGAACGGCTCGCCCGCCGTATCGGTCTGGCGGCGCGGCTGGCCTTTTCGGTCTCCGCCTCTGCCGAGCGCGAACTGCCGCACTACCCCTTGCGGATGACCCCGACCCGCCTGCTGCTGGACGTTTCCAGCCGCCGCCAGCGGATTGCGGGCGAACCGGTCCAGAAACGATTGGGAACGCTGGCCGCGATTTTCGATCGAAAGGGCGAGATTTTGATCGGCTAAGGCGCGAGTAAGGTCTTGTCGCCGCAGGGCGAAGGCGCTTTAACCCCGCGCAAGGCATCGGCATCCTATATAAGAGCCGGACGCCGCAGGAGAACACCATGGGCACGCTCAGCATCTGGCACATTCTTATCCTTGTGATCGTGGCCCTGCTTCTGTTCGGTGGCCGCGGCAAGCTTTCCGACCTGATGGGCGATATGGCCAAGGGCATCACCAGTTTCCGCAAGGGTCTGCAGGACCCCGACCAGGACGATCATCGCGACGATCGCCGCCCGCCGATTTCAGTGGATCGCGACAAGGATCAGGTCGGGCGTTAATCCCAGCCAAGTCCGATGTTCGATCTAAGCTGGAGCCATATCCTTATCTTTCTGGTCGTGGCCCTGGTTGTGGTCGGGCCGAAGGATATGCCCCGCCTGCTGCGCATCGCCGGTCAATGGGTCGGCAAGGCGCGCGGCATGGCGAACGAATTCCGCAAAAGTTTCGACGAGATGGCGCGCGCATCCGAACTGGATGAGTTGCGCCAGGAAATCGAAAACCTGCGCCGCGAACGTCCGCTCTCCGAATTCGAAAACGAAATGAACAAGCCGCTTGAGCCCGCGCCGATGATGCGCCCGCTCGACACACCGCTCGATCCTGGCCCGGCGATGGATGTTTACAATCACACCGTCGAGGAAGTGCCGCCGGAAGTTGCCGAACCACCTGTCGCGCAAGAAGCCAAACAATGAGCGACCGCACCGCGGACGACGAAGCCCATATCGAAGCGAGCAAGGCGCCGCTGATGGAGCATCTCGTCGAACTGCGCCGGCGCGTCATCTGGTCGCTGATCACCTTCGTGCTCTGCTTTGTTTTCTGTTTCGCCTTCGCCAAATATATCTACGCCTTCCTGACATGGCCGCTGGCGAATGCGCTGCGCGGCCAGCCCAACGATCATCTGATCTACACCGCGCTGTACGAAACCTTCTTCACCTATGTGAAGGTCGGCATGTTCGGCGGGCTGTGCCTCGCATTCCCGGTGGTGGCGACGCAGCTTTATCTTTTCGTAGCGCCCGGCCTCTACAAGAACGAACGCAAGGCGTTCCTGCCCTTCATCATCGCATCGCCGCTGTTGTTCATTCTGGGCGGATCGTTCGTGTTTTTCGTGATGCTGCCTTTCGCGATCAAATTCTTCCTCGGCTACCAGACG
>DASYCS010000328.1:0-2166 GCA_036500025.1 Mesorhizobium sp.
TTCGGCCGCCGCTTCGGTTTCTTCCAGCACCGCCTCGGCCTGCTCGACCAGCAGCTTTTTCTGCGCCGGGTCGGCCAAGCCGGCGATACGCGCGGCAATATCGGAGAGTTCGCGGTCGATTTCGGCCATCTGCCGGCCGAAACGGTCACGCCGCTCGGCGGTTTCACGCAGCGCCCGTTCGATCTGCGTGCGGGAAGCGGCGGCTTCCGCTTTCTCGGCGGTCAAGGCCGTAAGCTTCGCCTCGCTCAATTCCAGCGTCGTCGCCGCCTGTTCGAAGGCGGCGCGGGTGTTGGCCTCGCGCTCGGCGGCGCCGGCGTTCTCGGCCGCCAGCGCCTGTTCCTCGCCGGCCAAACGCTCCAGAATATCGGCATTGTCGCGAACCATGCGCTCCTCGCGCACGATATCACCGTCCAGTTGCTGCAAGCGACGGTCAAGCTCGGCCTGACGCTGGCTGATGCGCCCGGCTTCCTCCTCGATCTGCGTCCTGGCGATCGACAGGCGCTGGAAGGCGGCGGCGGCGGCGGCTTCCGCCTCGCGCAATTCCGGCATGTGGTGCGCGCCGATGCCCTGTTCCCTCGCCGTATTCATTTGCGCGGCGGCACGGTCGCCAACCAGCGCGGTCGCCACCGCCAGCGCGGAATGGGCTTCGCCTTCCTGGGCCTTTGCCAGCGTCCAGCGCAGATGCAGCAGCATCGCATCGGCCTTGCGGATATCCGCCGACAGGCTCTTGAAGCGGGAGGCCTGGCGCGACTGGCGCTTCAGGCTCTCGACCTGGCTTTCCAACTGGCCGACGACATCGTCCAGCCGTTCCAGATTCTGCTCCGCGCCCTTCAGCCGCAACTCGGCCTCGTGGCGGCGCGTATGCAGGCCGGAAATGCCGGCGGCTTCTTCCAAAAGCGCGCGGCGCGCCTGTGGCTTGGCCTGGATCAGCTCGCCGATACGGCCCTGGCCGACCATGGAAGGCGAACGGGCGCCGGTGGACTGGTCGGCAAACAGAAGCTGCACGTCCTTGGCGCGCGCCTCCTTGCCGTTGATGCGGTAGAGCGAGCCGGCATCGCGCTCGATGCGGCGCGAAACCTGCAATTCGTCGGCGTCGTTGAAGGCGGCGGGCGCGGTGCGGCTCGAATTGTCGAGAAAAAGCGTGACTTCAGCGGTGTTGCGGGCGGGCCGCGTGCCCGACCCCGAAAAGATCACGTCGTCCATGCCGGACGCGCGCATGTTCTTGTAGGAGCTTTCGCCCATCACCCAGCGCAGGGCCTCGACAAGGTTGGACTTGCCGCAGCCATTCGGCCCGACGACGCCCGTCAGGCCGCGCTCGATGACGAATTCGCCGGGTTCAACGAAGGATTTGAAACCGAGGAGGCGCAGGCGCGAAAACTTCATGCGCGCGCCGCCGCAAACGCGCGCGCGCCATCGCGCGCTCGGCTTCCTGCCGAGACTTTAAAGCAGCGGGTCGATGACCGCCGAGATTTCGTCAATCGACAGTGCCCCTTTGTAGGTCTGACCGTTGATGAAGAAGGTGGGCGTCGAGTCCACCTTGAACTCATCGGCTCCGCGCTTCTGCACCGCTCTCACTTGGTCCAGAAGTTTCTGGTCCGTCAAGCATTTGTCGAAGCTCTCCTGTGTAAAACCGGCGAGCTTGGAAAGCTGCAACAGCGCATCCTTGACGTTATCGACGGCCACCCAGTTCTGCTGCTGCTTGAACAGCACGTCGACCATCGGGAAATAGTTGTCGCCCGCGCAGCGCGCCAGCATGAAGCCGGCTTCGGCGCGCGGATCGAACGGGAATTCGCGCAGGATGTAGCGCACCTTGCCGGTGTCGATATATTTCGTCTTCATTTCCGGAAAGGTGGTCTCGGCGAAATGCTCGCAATGCGGGCACGTCATCGACGCATATTCGACGACCGTGACCTTGGCATCATCCTTGCCCAGGGACTTTTCAGGCAGGGCACCCGGCTTCAGCAATTCGGCCATGTCGACGGAACCGGACGATTCCGGCGCGGCGACGGCCGGCTTCATGGCGTCGGCCGGCTTCATGGCATTGGTGGCGGGCTTCATCGCGTCAGCCGGCTACATGGCGTTGCCGGGCTTGACCTCGGCTGCCTTGGCTTCCTCGCCTGAATCACTACAGGCAGCGAGCATAACCACCGCCGACACGGAGGCCAG
>DASYCS010000329.1:0-3178 GCA_036500025.1 Mesorhizobium sp.
CGCACTGGAAGAACTGACGCTTACCACCAATGGGTCGCAGCTTTCGCGCTTTGCCGCTGAACTGGCCGATTGCGGCGTCAAGCGCATCAATGTCTCGCTGGATACGCTCGACCCTGCCAAATTCCACCAGATCACCCGGTGGGGCCACCTCGAAAAGGTCATGGAAGGCATCGATGCGGCGCAGGCCGCTGGCCTGAAGCTGAAGATCAACGCGGTTGCGCTGAAAGGCTTCAACGAAGCCGAACTGCCCGAAATGATGCGCTGGGCGCATGGGCGCGGCATCGACCTGACGGTGATTGAAACCATGCCGATGGGCGAAATCGACGAAGACCGCACCGACCGCTATTTGCCGCTTTCTTTGCTGCGCGCTTCGCTGGAGCGTCAGTTCACGCTGACCGACATACCCTACAAGACCGGCGGACCCGCCCGTTATGTGGAGGTGGCCGAGACCGGCGGGCGCATGGGCTTCATCACGCCGCTGACGCATAATTTCTGCGAAAGCTGCAACCGTGTCCGCCTCACCTGCACTGGCACGCTCTATATGTGCCTCGGCCAGGACGACGCTGCCGACCTGCGCGCGCCGTTGCGGGCGTCGGAAGGCAACGACCTTCTTTCGGCAGCCGTCGACGAAGCCATCGGCCGCAAGCCCAAGGGGCATGATTTCGTCATCGACAGGCACACCCGGCGGCCTTCGGTATCGCGGCATATGAGCGTCACCGGCGGCTGAAACCGGCTAGCCCGTACTCAGCTCGGCTGTCCGGCTAGTGGCATAGTGCTTTGATCTTGCTGTTTTTCTGGCGCTGGTACAGGCTGCGTGCGCAACGAAACCGGAAGCACGGCGTGCCCCTATCTCCAAATCTTCGCGGCGCGGCGTTCATGGTCGCATCCATGGTCGGCTTCACGATCAGCGATTCGATGACGAAATACCTGTCCGAATCCATGAATATCGCGCAGGTCATGCTGGTTCGCGGTCTGTTTGCCACGACGTTTATCGCGCTGCTCGCCTGGTCGCGCGGCGCGCTGGCGACGCCAAGCCTCATGCTGCACCCGATGGTGGCGGTCAGGGTGGCTGGCGAGGCCTCGGCCACCGTCGCCTATTTCATCGCGCTGTCCCATTTGCCGATCGCCAATGTCTCGGCCGTCCAGCAGGCGCTGCCGCTGGCGGTCACCATGGGCGCGGCCCTGCTTTTCGGCGAATATGTCGGGCCACGCCGCTGGCTGGCTATCGCCGCCGGGCTGGCAGGCGTCCTCATTATTGTGCGTCCCGGTTTCGACGGGTTCAACGCCTATTCGCTGCTGGTGCTGCTCTGCGTCGTCTTGTGCGCGATCCGCGACCTTGCGACCAAGCAGGTTCCCGATTCCATTCCCACCTTACTGGTGTCGGTCGCAACGTCGATCGTCGTCACCTTGGTTGGTGCCGCCATGATCCAGCCGATGGGCGGCTGGTCGCCGGTGAGCGCTAAACACCTCGCTTTGCTGGTATCGGGCGCGGTGCTTCTGCTTATCGGCTACCAGTTCATCATCATGGCCATGCGCATTGGCGACATCTCCTTCATCGCGCCGTTCCGCTACACGGCCTTGCTGTGCGCAATTTTGCTTGGCGTGCTTGTCTTCGGCGACTTTCCGGACATGCCGATGATTATCGGCGCCACGATCATCGTCTGTTCGGGCATCTATACGCTGTACCGGGAGCGCATCGTCGGGCGCGGCAGGGCGGCCGCCGAAAGCACTGGACCGGCCATGGCGCCGGACGGCATATAGCCGGATACGTACCGATTCCGGCAGATGCACTTGGCAATGAACCACGAAATCGCAGGCATAGTTCTCGCCGGCGGCCTTTCCACGAGAATGGGCGGCGGCGATAAAGGCCTGCTGGCCCTCGCCGGCCGGCCTGTTCTCGCGCATGTCATCTCGCGCCTTGAACCGCAACTGGGTTCGCTGGCGCTCAACGCCAATGGCGACCCTTCCCGTTTCGAGACCTTTGGCTTGCCGATTATTGCCGACACGGTCGCAGGCTTCGCCGGGCCGCTGGCCGGCGTGCTGGCGGGCCTGGAATGGGCGGCATCCGCCACCGGCGCGAAATTTGTGGTGAGCGCGGCCGGCGATACGCCTTTCCTGCCTGCCGACCTCGTCGGCAAGCTCTCCAGCGCGCTCGCCGGGCAGGCGGGACAAGTCTCTGTCGCCTGCTCCGGCGGCAGGCGTCACCCGGTATTTGCGCTGTGGCCGGTTTCTCTGCGAAGCACTCTCGCCGATGTCCTTCGCCGAGGCGAACGCAAGGTCTCCGCCCTTCAAGACATGCTCGGCTGCATCGAAGTTCAATTTCCCATCGAACAGTGGGGCGCGCGCAGGGTGGACCCGTTCTTCAACATCAACACCCCACAGGATCTTGCCGATGCGGAGCCGATGACGGGAAGCAGGAAATCATGAACAGGCGCGTTTTCGGCATTACCGGCTGGAAGAACTCCGGCAAGACGACGCTTACCGAAAAGCTCGTCACCGCGCTGACGGCGCGCAGCAGGCGCGTCTCGACCGTAAAGCACGCCCATCACGACTTCGATATCGACAAGGAGGGCGCAGACAGTTTTCGCCACCGCCAGGCCGGCGCCGTCGAGGTGGCGATCGTATCCGGGCGGCGTTGGGCGCTGATGCACGAGTTGCGCGACGAACAGGAGCCTTCGCTGGACACGATTTTGGCGAGGCTGGGCGACGCCGATATTGTGCTGGTCGAAGGCTACAAGCGCGAGGCGCACAAGAAAATCGAAGCGCGCCGGCTGGGGGCCAAGGACAACGCGCCTCTTTCGCCAAACGACCCGAATATCGTTGCCGTCGCTTCCGACCATGCCCAGCCGGGCGAAATGCTGCCTGTATTCGATCTCGATGATATCGAGGCGATTGCCGATTTCATCGAGCGCATAACCGGTTTGACATCCTGATTGCACGACGAGGCGAGTTTGCCGGCGCTATTTGTTTTGCAGTTGCTTTCCTGTTGAAAAGAATGGGAGTATCTGGCCAGCGGGCGGTCGGGAGGATCGCCCGGAAGGCCGTATAAATAACGGCTTGCACCATACAGAGAGGAATATTATGCGTTTTGCACTGCGTATCGCGCTGGCGGCATCTGCCGCGCTACTGACGCTCGGCGTTGCCCAGGCTCAGGAAAAAACAATCAAGATCGGTACGG
>DASYCS010000330.1:0-3578 GCA_036500025.1 Mesorhizobium sp.
CATGGCGCAGTTCGGGCCTTGCCTGAAATGGCCATGGACCAAGCTGATGGACGTGCCGGAGTTCAACGACGAGCTGGTCGACCTGATCGCCACGCAATCGGACGAGCAGTCGGACAAATGGTCGATCCGCGAGCTTGAAAAAATCCGTGACGACAATCTGGTCGCGATCATGGACGCCCTGTCCAAGCAGAACAAGGGCAAGGGCTGGGGCGCCGGCGCGCTGCATAAGGACTATACGCGGCAGCTCGCCAAGGCCGCCAAGCCGGCTGTGTCAAAAGCCGCAGCCAAGGCAAAAGCCGACAAGCCGAAGAAGAAAGCCGCCACAAAGAAGAAGGGCTGAGCCATGGATTTCGGCCTTTCCGAAGAACAGCAGCTTATCGTCGACACTACCCGCGCCTTCGTGGAAAACGAGCTTTATCCGCATGAACGCGAGGTGGAGCGCAGCGGCCACCTGCCGATGGAACTCATCAAGGAGTTGCAGGCCAAGGCGATCGCCGCCGGGCTTTACGCGGCCAACATGCCGGAAGAGGTTGGCGGCGCAGGCCTCGATACGCTGACCTGGCTGCTCTATGAAAAGGAACTTGGCCGCGCCAATTACGCGCTGCACTGGACCTGCGTGGCGCGGCCTTCCAACATTCTGCTCGCCGGCACGCCGGAACAGCGCGAAAAATATTTGTTTCCGTGCATTCGCGGCGAGAAGTGGGATTGCCTCGCCATGACCGAGCCGGGCGCGGGTTCGGACCTGCGCGGCATGAAGGCCAGCGCCGTGCAGGATGGCGACGACTGGGTGCTCAACGGCACCAAGCATTTCATCAGCCATGCCGACATCGCCGATTTCGCCATCTGCTTCATGGCTTCGGGCGAAGAGGAAACCTCTGGCACATCCGGGCGCGGCAAGCGCAAGAAGATCACCGCATTCTTCGTCGACAAGGGTACGCCCGGCTTCACCGTGCGTGACGGCTACCGCAACGTCTCGCATCGCGGCTACACCAATGCCATCCTCGAATTCGATGATTGCCGCCTGCCCAAGGAGCAAATACTGGGCGAGGTTCACAAGGGCTTCGAGGTTGCCAATTCATGGCTGGGCGCGACGCGGCTTCAGGTTGCCTCGACCTGCCTTGGCCGCGCCGAGCGCGCGCTTGGCCACTCCATCGAATATGCCGCGCAGCGCCAGCAATTCGGCCAGCAGATCGGCAAATTCCAGGGCGTGTCATTCAAGCTTGCCGACATGGCGATGGAACTGAAGGCCGCAGAGCTTCTGGTGCGCGAGGCCGGCTGGAAATACGACAAGGGCACCGTCACCGAGGAAGACATGTCGATGGCCAAGCTGAAGGCCACCGAAATGCTGGCCTTCGTCGCCGACGAGGCGATCCAGATTCATGGCGGCATGGGCCTGATGGATGATCTGCCGCTGGAGCGCATATGGCGCGACGCCCGCGTCGAGCGCATCTGGGAAGGCACATCGGAAATCCAGCGGCACATCATCAGCCGGTCGCTGCTGCGGGCCGTGGGCGGTTAATGCGCATCGCGGCAATCTTTACCCTCCCCCTCGTGGGGAGGGTCGCCCACGGGGCGGAGTGGGGATCATGACGGAAAACAACACATCCATCCCCACCTCGGCGCTCCGCGCCGACCTGCCGGGAAGAGCCACTGGTCTCGCCCGTCCTGCGGACCCCGGCATGGGTGAGGGCAACCATCGCCTCGACCGTCTGCTGCGTCCGAAATCCATCGCCATCGTCGGCGGCGGCGCGTTCGGCACCAATGTCGTCGAGCAATGCCTGAAGATGGGCTATGCCGGCGAAGTGTGGCCGGTGCATCCGAGCCGCGCGGACGTGCATGGCGTGCCGGCGTTCAAGTCGGTGGCCGACCTGCCCGGCGCGCCGGACGCCGCCTTCGTCGCGGTGAACCGCAACCTCACCATCGACATCATCCGCCATTTGGCTGCGCGCGGCACCGGCGGCGCGATCTGCTTTGCCGCGGGTTTCCTCGAAACCGGCAAGGACGACGCCGATGGCGCGGGCCTGCAAAAGGCGTTGGTGGAGGCGGCAGGCGCGATGCCGATCATCGGGCCGAACTGCTACGGTCTCATCAACTATGCCGATGGCGCGTTGTTGTGGCCCGACCAGCACGGCGGCAAGCGGCTGGAAAAGGGCGAACGCGGGGTCGCCATCATCACGCAATCGTCCAACATCGCCTGCAACCTGACCATGCAGACGCGCGGCCTGCCCGTCGCCTTCCTGATGACGGCCGGCAACCAGGCGCAGACCGGCCTGTCGGAAATGGCGCTGGGACTGATCGAGGACGAACGCGTCACCGCGCTTGGCCTGCACATCGAAGGGTTCGATTCGGTGGCCGGCTTCGAAAAGCTTGCCGGCCGCTCGCGCGAACTGAAAAAGCCGATCGTCGCCATGAAGGTCGGCCGCTCCGAACAGGCGCGCGCCGCCACCATTTCGCATACCGCTTCGCTCGCCGGCTCCGATGCCGGATCGGAAGCCTTCCTGAAACGGCTTGGCATTGCGCGCGTCAACTCCATTCCCTCTTTCCTTGAAACGCTGAAGCTGCTTCACGCCATCGGCCCGCTTGCCGGCGGGCGGCTGTCTTCGATGAGTTGTTCCGGTGGCGAAGCCTCGGTAATGGCCGACACTGCGGAAGGCCGAGGCGTGGCCTTCCCCACTCTCACCGAAGCGCACCGTGCCCGCGTAAAAGAATCGCTCGGTCCGTTGGTGGCGGTGGCCAACCCGCTCGACTACAACACTTTCATCTGGAACGACGAGCCGGCGATGGCCGAGACGTTCGGCGCGATGGTGTCGGGCGGCTTCGACCTCAACATGCTGGTGCTGGATTTCCCACGCACCGACCGCTGTTCGGACGCCGACTGGTGGACGACGGTGAACGCCTTCGAAGCCGCGCTGAAGGCCAACAAGGCCAAGGGCGCCATCGTCACTTCCATGCTGGAAAACCTGCCGGAAGGCCACGCGGTGGACTTTTTGCGGCGCGGCATCGTGCCGATCCATGGCATTGCCGAAGCCTTCGACGCGGCGGAAGCTGCGGCGTTCATCGGCGCGGCTTGGGAAAAACCTTCCTCGCCCCCCATTGGGGGGAGAGGTGCCGAGCGAAGCGAGGCGGAGAGGGGGACGGTTGACCCCCAGCGCCCTCCCCCTCTCCGTCAAGGGCTACCGCCCTCGACACCTCTCCCCCCGATGGGGGGCGACGAAAAGAGTCAACCCAACGAAGCCGCCGCTAAGGCTATGCTGAGCCAGGCGGGCTTGCCGGTGCCGAGCGGGTTGGAGGCTTCCTCCACCGACGAGGCCGTGGCCGCAGCACACGAGCTTGGCTTTCCGGTAGCGCTCAAGGCGCTCGGCGTGGCGCATAAGAGTGAGCTTGGCGCCGTCGCGCTCAACCTTCGCGACGAGGCCGCCGTGCGTGAAGCCGCGCACCGGCTGATCGGCCTTGGCACCGGGCTTTATGTCGAGCGCATGGTGCAAGGCGGCATTGCCGAGCTGATCGTCGGCTTCACCCGCGATCCGGTGTTCGGGCCGACGATGACGCTGGGCAGCGGCGGCGTGCTGGTCGAACTG
>DASYCS010000331.1:0-8271 GCA_036500025.1 Mesorhizobium sp.
CGTAACGGTCATCGACCCGCTGCCGCCGGGCGGCGCCACCTCGTTCGGTAACGCGGGCATGGTCAGGCATGATTGCAACGCGCCCGTCGCCATGCCTGGAATGTTGCGGCAAGTCCCAGGCTGGCTTGCAGATCCGCTCGGGCCGCTGGTTCTGAGGCCGCGCTATGCCTTGAAGGCTGCGCCTTGGCTGCTTCGCTGGATACGGGCCGGCCGCATGGACCGCGTCAACATCGCGGCAGATGCGCTGGCCAACCTGCATCGCGGCAATCTCGACTGTTACCGCGACCTGATCGGCTCACCGGCGTTCGAGGCGCTGATCCGAAAGGTGGGCGGTATCCAGGTCTGGGAAAATGAAACGGAGAGCCTGTCCGACCGCATTACCACGGAAATCAATGCCCGCCAGGGCGTCGTCACCGAGCCGCTTTCCCGGCGCGATCTGGAGCGGCTGTTGCCCGGCATTTCATCGATCGCAAGGCGCGGCCTGCGCTACCCCGAAAACGCCCACACGATCAATCCGCACCGGCTGGTCACCGCCATTGCGGATGCGGCGAGGCAAGCCGGCTGCGTTTTCGCGACCGAGCGGGTAATGAAGATAATCCCGCGCGAAACCGGCGGCTACACGCTGATGACGAACACCGCCAACCGCAAGGCGGACAAGGTGGTGATCGCCGCCGGCGCGTGGTCCAACCGGCTGCTTGCGCCGCTTCGTGCGGCCTTGCCGCTCGAAACCGAGCGTGGCTATCACCTGATGCTGCCGTCGCCCTCCGTCGAGCTTCCGGTGCCGGTGCAGATGAAAAGCCGGGGCTTTGCGCTGACGCCGATGGAACATGGGCTGAGGCTTGCCGGAACGGTGGAGATCGCCGGCCTGGAGGCTGCTCCCGACGAGCGGCGCGCCAGGATCCTGCTCACCCACGCGCGGTCCCTGTTCCCGGACTTGCAGGGCGGGGAGCCGACGATCTGGATGGGATACCGCCCGTCCTTGCCCGACAGCGTGCCGGCCATAGGCGAGGCGAAGGGCCATGCCGGACTGTTTATCGCCACCGGCCACGGTCATACCGGCATGATCGGCGGCGGCTCGACCGGCAGGCTGGTGGCCGAACTGGTGACGGGCCACCCGCCGCACATAGAGCCCGCGCCCTATTCGCCCGGCCGTTTCTGAGTTTTGCTAGAGCAGTTCCAGCAAAAGTGTGAAACGGTTTTGCGCCCGGAAATGCGACCAAAACAAAGAGATAGAGCGGCTTTGCCGATTCGATAAAAACCAGAACCGCTCTACGCCAGCGCCGCACGGCGTTCGCGCACGAAGTCCACGCCCTGAAGATACCAGTACGACAATTGCACCGCAGCCGTGCCGAACGGCCCGCCGTTCCAGACCAGGCCGAACGGCGCAAAAAGCCGGTAGCGGTCGCTGTCGCCGGCAATCGCTTCGGCGATGACCCGGCCACCGATGGCCGTGGTATTCAAGCCATGGCCGCCGAAGCCGGTGCAACTCCAGACGCCAGGCATAACCGGGCCGATCAACGGCATCAGGTGGCGGGCATACGCCATCAACCCCGACCACGCCGTATCGATCTTCAACGCGCCAAGCTGTGGATAGGTGGTGACGATCTCGCGCCGGATGACGGCGGCGAGGTCATGCGGATCGGTCGTGCGCGTGGTGATGCGCCCGCCCCACAGAAGCCTTTCGCCGCCATCGACGACGCGGTAATAATCGCCGGCGCGGCGGCCGTCGCTGATCCCGGCTGTCGTGCGTATCGCGGATGCGATCAGTTCCGGCGCCGCCTCGCTCAGCACGACATAGGTAGCGATCGGCAGGAACGCCCGGCGCAAGGCCGGCAGCACATTGTCGGTATAGCCGCCGCCGGCAAACACCGCGGTTGCGGCGACAATTTCGCCGTCCGGCGTTTTCAGCCTTTTCTCCGCACTGTCGAGATCGGCCGAAACAACCTGCGTATCCTCATGGACGAAACCGCCAAGGCGAACGATCTCGCGCGCCAGCGCCCTTGCATAATTCAGCGGATGGAAGTGGAACGATGCTTCATCGAGCAGGGCCTGATGGTATTTGTCCGAAAGCAGCAGGCTTCGCACCTCGTCGCGCGACAGGTAGCGCAAAGTGCGGCCAAATTCGCTTTGCTGCTCGTCTCGCTGGGCCTTGAGCGCCGCGCTCTTGTCATAACGGGCGACACGCAGGATGCCTTGGGTAACGCCGGCATCGTCCACCGCAAGATCGCGGATCGCGTCGGCCACCATGGAAACGCCTTCCATCGACAGCGAAAACAGCGCCTTGGCGTGGTCGGCCCCAACGCGGCGGCGAATGAGATCGGCCCCCGCCGCCCAGCCGGGCGAGACGAAGCCGCCATTGCGGCCAGACGCGCCCCAGGCGACGCGGCGCGCCTCAAGCACGGCAACGGAGCGGCCCCGGCGCAATAGTTCGAGCGCTGTCGTCAGCCCGGCAAGCCCGCCGCCGACAATGCAGACATCGACATTCTTGCGGCCGGAAAGTGCCGGATGGTCGGTGTCCGAAGACAGCGTGCGCCGGTAATAACTGTCGATATAGGGGATCATTGCGGGCTCGTTCTCAGGCTAGTCGAGGTTGATCAATCGGCCGCCGCCGACCTTGCGCTCCGCCCAGCGCGTGAAGCGAAGGACCGGATAGCAGTAGATGAAATAGATCAGCGCGATCAGCCCGTAGACAAACAATACGTCGCGCGGGAAGCGCATGATCGAAATCTCGCCCTGGCGCGTCAGTTCCGAAATGCCGATCACCGAGAGGATGGCGGTGTTCTTGATGATGTTGACATAGACGCCGCTCATCGGCGGCACCGCAAGCTTCAGCGCCTGCGGCAAAACCACGAGACACAGGATCGGAATTCGCTTGAGCCCAAGCGAAGTCGCAGCCTCCCATTGCCCGCGCGGCACCGTATCGATGGCGCCCATTATGATCTCGGCGACATAGCTCGACGTGTAGACCGACAGCGACACGAAGGCCGCCATTTCGGAACTCCACTGCAACATCTCGATGCCGGTGTTCGGCAGCACGAAGTAGAACACATAGAGCTGCACCAGAAATGGCGAGCCGCGCAGGATGTGGATGTAGAGGCCGAAAAGCTGGTGCAGCACCGGCACGCGCTGGCTGCGCACGACACCGATGACGAAACCGAGAATGGAGCCGGCGGCAATGGCCACCAGCGATATCCAGATGGTCTGGATGAAACCGCTCCAGAGGAACGGCAGTATGGAAAGCGTGACATCGACATAGTGTTGCATCGCTACCTGCCTACGTTCCATGCGGGGCCGGCAAGCCAGCGCTTCACCGCCCACGACAAGCTCATCATGACGGCATAGATGGCGAGATAGCCCACCGCGATGGTCAGGAAGCTTTCATTGGGCCGCACCCTCTCGCTGTTGAGCAAGAGACCGGCGCTCAGGAAATCGAACACCGCGATGATGGACAGAAGCGAGGTATCCTTGATCAGCACCGCCGTCTGGCCGAGAAGCGGCGGCAGGGTGTTGGCGAAGGCCTGCGGCAGCACGATGTAGCGCAGCCGTTGCAGGTAGGACATGCCGACGGCCTTGCCGCCCTCGATCTGCCCGCGCGAGACCGAGCCTATGCCGCCGCGTATGATCTCGCTCATATAGGCGGCGTTGTGCAGCGACAGCGCCATGATGCCGAGCGTCAGTTCGCTCCAGCGGCCGGTCGCCGGGACCAGGATCGGCAATCCGTAGTAAATCAGATAGATCTGCACCAATAGCGGTGTCGCCAGAACGAAGGCGACGTAGCCCGCCACCGGACGCCAGAGGATCGCACGGCCGGACATGCGGCCGAGCGCCAGAATCGTGCCGAGAATGACGGCGGCGACGAGACTGACGCCCGCTGCTATCAGCGTGTTTTCGAGACCCTCGGCGAAGCGCCCGAGATACTGCTCGACGATACGGTAGTTATAAAAGTCGAGAACCCAGTTCATCCGGTTTCCGCTTTGTCAGGCCGAACCCGAACCCGTTACTTGTGGTCTTTCTCCCAGGCATCGGACGTCCACCAGTAAGCCAGCAGGTCGCGAAGCGAGTTGTCGGCGGTCTTCAGCTCGACATAGTTGTCGAGCCACATCTTCAGGTGGAAGGCGTTCGGACGCGTGGCAAAGGCCAGCGGCTCGCGCGTCATGACGCCATCGAGCGGCTTCAGCGTATCGAACTGGCGCACATAGGTGTTGTAGTCCTGGCCGCCGACCATTGCGTTGACCCGCCCCATGGCAAGCGTTTGCGCCACCGCCGGCCCGCCGCCGGCAAACACCTTCAGCGTCGCCTTGGGCAGATATTTGGTGACCGCATCGGCATAGGTGCTGCCTTGCAGGGCGGCGACCGTCACGCCTTCCTTGTTGAGGTCCTCCCAGGATTTGAATTCCGAATCCTTGGTGGCGAAGGCGATCGTGTCGTTGAAGAACATCGGCCGCGAGAACAGAAGCTGGGAAGCCCGCTGCGGCGTCGGCGTCATATCGCCGGCGATCATGTCGACCTTGCCGGCCAGGAGCGCCGGAATGAGGCCCTTCCAGTCATAGTCCTGGAACACGGCCTTGACGCCGAGATCTTTCGCCATCTCGCGGCTGAACTCGACGGCAAAACCGGTGCGCTCGCCGTTCTTGTCGACAAAACTCACCGGCGGCCCTTGCGTCTGGACGGCGACGATCAGTTCGCCGCGCTTGAGAATATCATCCATTTCATCGGCATGGGCGACCGTTGCAACCGTGAACCACGCCGCCGCCATCACGGCCAGGCTCGTTGCCGCTCTTGCTAATACGTTTCTCATTTTTCTCTCTCCCCTTGTTTTGCAGTTGTCTGATCGATCATGGTTATGGTGGTTATAGAAGTCTGCGGATCACAGTATCTGGTCGAGGAACGCCCTTGTCCGCTCCTGCTGCGGCGCGTGGAAAATCTGCTGCGGGCTGCCGTCCTCGACGATCAAGCCGCTTTCCATGAACAGCATCCGGTCGGCGATTTCGCGCGCGAACCCCATCTCGTGGGTCACGACCGCCATCGTCATGCCCTCCGCGGCCAGGATTTTCATCAGGTCGAGAATGCCGTTGACCGTTTCCGGGTCGAGCGCCGAGGTCGGCTCGTCGAACAGCATCACCTTCGGGTCCATGGCCAGCGCGCGCGCAATGGCCACGCGCTGCTGCTGCCCGCCGGACAACTGGCTCGGATAATGCCCCGCCCGGTCGCCTATGCCGACTTTCGCCAGCAGTTCATGCGACCGCCGCAGCGCTTCCGCCCGCGAACGGCGGCGCACCACTATCTGCGGCAGCATGACATTGTCGAGCGCCGTGCGGTGCTGGAAAAGATTGAACAGCTGGAACACCATGCCGACTTCGGCGCGCAGCTTGTTGAGGTCGGCGCCGGCATCCGTGAGCGAAACGCCATCGACGACGATGCGTCCTGAATCGATTGCCTCCAGCGCGTTCAACGTACGCAAAAACGTGCTTTTACCGGAGCCGGACGGCCCGAACACCACCAGCACCTCGCCACGAGCGATTTCAGTCGTCACGCCGGCAAGAGCCAGATGCGAACGGCCATCATCGGAACGATAGGTCTTGCGGATGTCTTCAGCGACGATGATCGGCTTGCGGTCCGCATCATGCGCAAGGGCGCCACCTTCACGCGTGCCGTTTCTTGTCTCGGTCGAACTGTCGCTGTGACCGGCCAAGCAATCCCCCAAATTGGCTTTTTTCTTGGCGTCGCGTATCCGCAGGCGCCCTTCATGAAAGCCGATGGGATTGGCCAACACAAGCTATTTCTTTGCCGGCGGTCGAACCAGGAAACCGTGGCCCCAAACAGGCGAAGTCGCGGCCCCGCGCGGCATGCCCTGTGCGGAACTGGCCAAACCGGAACCGGCTGTCTGCCGAATGACGAACTGTCGATATCTTTTCCAGGGACTTCATCCCCGCCCACTCGCTTCGCAGGTGTTGAACAATGATCGTTTGTCTGGCAATGGCAACGCCACCTTTGCGACAGCCGTTTCGCCCGCATGTCGCAGCGTATGGGCCATACGATGATTTGAGCGTCGCACATATTGGCTGCGCAAGCGCCCAGTCGAGGATAGAGCCTCAATCTCCCATCTGCTTCCGGTCCCGATGTTCTTCAATATCCTCGGGTTGCGCATCGTCAATCTGGGTGATGCTGCTGTCCGCGTCGCCTTCAGCTCGCAGCAATTCATCCAGTTTGGCGTGAAGGGCCTGGGTGTCGCGATGTTCGGCTCGCTGTATGAACCACGTCATTGCCCAGGTCCCCAAGGCGGCGGCGCCGTGCCAATCGAGGCTTGATCTATCGAATATCAGCCACAGCACGGCATAGCCGAGCAGCACAAGGAAAGCTGACGGATGGGAAGTCCAGGTGCCAACGGAAGTCAGAAAGCTGATTACCGAGCGATTTGCCATCTCGCATAACCAGCGAGGTTGGAGCGAGTTCCGGCGGTGGCTTCCTATTTGGCCTTTTTGAAGCGCGCGCCTTACCGCCGGCGGTAGCGGCACGGGAGCCGTGGCGCCGCGCTCGGCAGTCCCACCCGCCATCATTGCCCAGCTAAGGTCAGGCCAAAAAGCACAATCAGCCACAGGGCCGTCGCCCCTACAGCAAGGCGAGGCAGTGTTTTCTCGTGCGACAGCTGCATGAAAACCAGGCCGATCAGCACGGCCTTGGCGGTGGCGATCGCCAGGTTGAGCGCGGAATTGAAGCCCTTGAGATCGATGAACGACGAACTGACCGTCAATGCCAGCAGCAACAACAAGCCCGCATAAACCAGAGTGAATTTACGAAGCTCGCTCATCGGCTGGCCAGATAGAGAATTGGAAACAGGAAGACCCAGACGATATCGACAAAATGCCAGTACAGGCCAATGGAACCGACCCAGCGCACGCGGCTTGAGTTCACGGTTCGTGGCCACATTGCCAGCATACCGGCAACCACGACGATACCGCAAATGAGATGCAAGGCGTGCAGCGAAGTCATCGCGAAATAGAGGCTGAAGAAGAACCGGGCATGAACGGGGTCCGGCCCGTCATAGATGAACGGGGCGCCAAGCACCGGCGCGATGCCTTCATGGAATTCCATCGTATATTCCGCCGCCTTGATGCCGAGAAAGACGACACCGAGCAAGGCGGTCGCTGTCAGCGACCATATGGTTGCTCGCCACCGCGCGGCGTTGGCACACATATGCGCCAGCGCCATGGTGAAGCTCGACGTGATCAGCACAGCGGTATTGAGCGTGCCCAGCGGTAGTGAAAGGTGCCTGGAAGCCGGCGCGAAAGCGTCGCCATAGCTGAGCCTCGCTACCAGGAACACCAGCACTATAGCCCCGAACAGCATTGCCTCTGAACCGACGAACACCCACATGGCGAACGTGTCCGCATCCTTTTCGCGGGCTGCCGTGTCGAAGGCGATGCTTTCGGTTGAAGTGCTCATGAGGCTTCGTCCATATGCGGACTGAATTTCTCGTGCTTCAGCCCCTTCATTTCATAATCATAAGCGGGCCGGGTCACTGTCGGCATCGTTTCGAAATTATGCGGCGGCGGCGGCGACGCCGTCTGCCATTCAAGCCCGGTCGCACCCCAAGGGTTGGCCGGCGCCTTTGCGCCGCGAAACAGTGACCAGCCGAGATAAAACAACGGCATCAGATAGCCGGCGGCCAGCACCACCGCCCCGGCGGAAGAGAGGATGTGCCAGAACTGAAATTCCGGCGGATAGGTGTGATAGCGGCGCGGCATGCCGAGGAAGCCGAGCACGAATTGCGGAAAAAAGGTCAGGTTGAAACCGAGAAAGGTGACGGTGGCGGCGATGCGGCCCATGGTTTCTGAATACATTTTGCCGGTCATCTTCGGCCACCAGAAATGCAGGCCGGCCATATAGGCCGTCACCATGCCGCCAACCATGATGTAGTGGAAATGGGCCACGACGAAATAGGTGTCATGGACATGGACGTCGATGGCGAGCGCCGCGAGGAAAAGACCTGCCAGCCCGCCGAAAGTGAACAGCGCCAGGAAAAACAGCGCGTAAAGCATCGGCGTCTCGAAGGTGATCTCGCCCTTGCGCAGCGTCAGGCTCCAGTTGAACACCTTGATCGCCGAGGGAATGGCCACGCAAAACGACAGGAACGAGAACAGCACGCCGGCATAGGCCGACTCTCCGGAGACGAACATGTGGTGCCCCCAGACCAGAAAGCCGAAGACCGCGATCGCCATCGAGGACAGGGCAACGGCCTTGTAGCCGAACAGCGGCCGGCGGCTGAAGCAG
>DASYCS010000332.1:0-9716 GCA_036500025.1 Mesorhizobium sp.
CATCGAGATGCACGAAGCCGGCATTGAGCACTTCTTCCATGATGGCGAGGATTTCCTGGCCTTCCGTATCGCCGGAAAGGCTCTTCAGGAAAGTTATCGCATCGCCGTCAATGTCGGTCAGCGACAGTTGCGTCATCGCATCGCCCTGGCCGACCAGCGGGCGCAGCTTCTCGATGTCGCCGCTTTTGCAGGCCTCGACGATCAGGTCGTGCATGCGCCGCACCGGCTCGGGCAGCTTGCCGAGATCGTAGATAACCTCGGGCAGGGGCGCATTCGGCTCGACGCGCGGATGCGCGATGCCGCCATCTTGCGCAGGCGCCTTCGGGTCGACCTGTTCGGGCGTCTGCTGGTCTTCCGGCGAGGCCGGCTGCGGCGTTGCCGGCGGTGTCGTGCCGATCGGGTCCGGCATCGGCACGCTTTTGTCGGTCGGCGCCTCTTCGTTGGCGGCGGGTGGCGTCGCAGTCGGCGCGGGAATTTCCTCGCGCTTGATTTCACTCAGCGCCAAGGCAGGGCCGGCCGCCAGCAGCGGCGTCATCGCAATGGCGCATAAAGCGACCATTCCCGTCCACAACACCGGCATGCGCCGTTCAGCCGACCTGGAAAATTTCACTGCCCGGTTCTCTCCATGGGCCTCTATGATGCCCAAATGGTGTACTGCCGTCAAAGAGCCGCCAAGCGGTGGCCGTTAATGCCGTGCCAGTTCCGGTTCGAATGCGCCGGCAATGACCTTTTCACGCATGCGGTCGAGCAGGGCGAGCGCCGCTTTCTCGCCATTGGCGCGCAGCATTTCGCCGAACGCGGTTTCGAGCGCGGCTTCCGCGATGATTTCAGGCTCGATGCCGGCCGAAAGCCCTTCGGCCCAGGCTTCATTATGGCTTTCGACAGCCGTCAGGCGCTTTTCTTCCCTGACCAGAGCGTCGATATCGGTGACGGCATGTTCCATATTGCAACTTCCACCTTTTCAAGCGGCGATTCGCCCACCTGATCAATTCCTGCTATCCGACGCGGCGCCCATTAAGCCACTGTAGTTGCGTTATTTTTATGACCTGCAACGACCAGGACGTAACGTCGGGTGAAAGGATGGTAGTTCATTCGACGGCTTGCCGACATGCAAAACTAAGTTTTGAGTTAATTGCATCGACGAGCGTTAGTGTTTGGTTAGGGTCTGTGGCCGTTGCGCCACAATCCGCGGCTGAAATTCGGGTGCCGGCCTCGCCTGGAAACCGGCGAAGCCTCAGTTTCCATACCGCGAGGCGATGTCGCGCGACAGGTCGCCGCCTTCCTGCATGTAGTGGCGGATCGCTTCGCGCGCCGAAGCCGTACACTGGGTGTAGGTTCCGCCAAACGAGCGATAGCCGCGATTGAAGCGGGCGATGAACCGGGCGCGCCGTTCAGGGTCGGGATTTTCCGACTGAAGCAGTTTTTCCATCTCGCCGCGCCATTGCTCGCCGCTCTCGCCGCACAGATTGCGCAGGAAATGCAGCGATCCCAGAATTTCCGCCAGCCGCATCAATCCAGGCTCGAAGGGCGCCTCCGCCGCATGGGCGGGGCGTGCCGAAACCGCTGTGCCAATGGCCAGCAATGCAACGATAAAGAGGGCGGCACGGCTCATAACCCTTTGTGGGCAAGCAATTTGGCGTCGGCAAGGCGCTTTGCGCGGTTGTGTGCCGGTATTTCAGCGACGGCGCAGCAATTCTGCGGCAATGGTAAAGACCGAGCCGGCAAGCGGCAGCTTTTCCATTTCCGCCAGGCTGTAGAATTCGGCCGTCTCGGCATCGTCGGCGGCAATCGCCTCGCCGGCGGCATAGGCCGCGCCGAACACGGTGAGCAGGTAGTCGACCGGATGGCCTTCGCCGCCGCCTTCGATGAAAATGTCGCGCAGCCGCCGGAATTCCGTGGCCTCCACGCCAGTTTCTTCGCGCAGTTCGCGCCGGGCGGCAAGTTCCAGCGTTTCGCCCGCCTCCACCTTGCCGCCGGGAAAGGCGTAAAGGCCGAGCGACGGCGCCCGCGCGCGCTTGACCAACAGCACGCGCTCGCCCCGAACGACCGCGACGGAAACGGCTGGTAGCGTCTTTCGTGCCTCGCTCATCAAAATCCTGCCCGTCGCAACCAGCCAGTCCGTTGTGGACGGGCGGCGATAGCAGAGCTTTAGCGGTTGCGGCCTCGGCATTCCACCGCCACTTTCGCCATAGGCCGAAACCGGAAGATGGACCCATGTGCGGACGATTTGCGCTGACGGCGACGCCGGACCAGACGGCCGCCTTTCTCGGTCTGGGCGAACTGGAAGATTTTCCCGTCCGTTACAACATTGCGCCGACGCAGCCTATCCTGATGGCGATGGCGGCGGAAAGACGCGCGCCGGGGTCCAATCTGCCCGACCGCCAGCCGATATTGGTGCGCTGGGGCCTGATCCCGACCTGGGTGAAGGATACCAGGAATTTCCCGCTGCTGTTCAATGCGCGCTCCGAAGGGGCCATCGAGAAGGCCTCCTTCCGCGCCGCCATGCGCCATCGCCGGGCGCTGGTGCCGGCATCCGGCTTTTACGAATGGCGGCAGACGGAAAACGGGCGCAAGGGCCAGCCCTATTGGATAAGGCCGAGGCATGGCGGGCTTGTCGCATTCGCGGCGTTGATGGAGGCCTATGCGGAGCCTGGCGGCTCCGAAATGGACACCGGCGCGATCATGACCGTGAATGCCAGCCAGGATATCGCCCATATCCACCAGCGCATGCCGGTGATGATCGAGCCTGAGCATTTTTCACAATGGCTGGATTGTCGGGGCAGGGAACCGCGCGACGTGGCCCACCTGTTGCGGCCGGCCGACGAGGGCTTTTTTGAGGCAATTCCGGTCGCCGATCTGGTCAACAAGGTCGCCAATACCGGGCCGGAAATCCAGGAGCGCTTTACGGCCGCCGATGCACCCGCGCCCGAAAAGCCGAGGCATAAAAAGACCGACGACGGCCAGATGACGCTGTTTTAGGCGCGCCTGCCGGTTTCATCGGCGATGCCCACAATGCAACGGCGACAGTTTCCTCACGCCACGCGCGGCGCGATGAATTTTTGGACGGGCTTTTTCTTCCTGGTCGTGCAAAGCAGGGCGGCAGCAATGGCCGCCGGGCCGATTGGCCGATATTGCGCGGCAAGCATTGGCTGCTTGGAACTTCGGCTTTCTTTCTTGTTGCCGGCCATTTTTCTCTTCCCCGAGATAAGTTCATCTGATTTCGAGTATCGTAATCGATTCCGGCCAAACCGTGACTTTTACTTGATGTTGCCGGGCCTCTTTCATGACTGTGCCGACATGTTTAATAAAACCTTACAGACAGTGTTTGCCGGCTTCCTTCGCTCGCTTTTCGTGGAAACATGCGACTTGACTGCAACACGCCGCACGGCGATAAAGCAGCCATGAAAACGTCTTTCGCCATTTGTGGCATTTCGATTATTGGCTAGCGCTCGCGCTGGTCCGGACGTTTTCGCCTCATCTTCCTTCTAGATTGGACAAACGCCCCGGCCAGCAGGCTGGATTTTGGCTTGCGCCTTTGTGCGTGGAAGGAAACGGATGTCTGAGGGATCGAAGGGCTTGCGCCTGTACAATACGCTGACGCGGACGAAGGAGGATTTTGTCCCCATCGATCCCGACAATGTGCGCATCTATGTCTGCGGCCCGACCGTCTACGACTTCGCCCATATCGGCAATGCGCGGCCCGTCATCGTCTTCGACGTGCTGTTTCGCCTGATGCGCCATCTCTATGGCGCCGATCACGTCACCTATGTGCGCAACATCACCGACGTCGATGACAAGATCAACGCGCGCGCCTTGCGTGATTTCGGGCCGGAGATTTCCTCGGGCAAGCTGTCGCTGAACGAGGCGATAAGACGGGTGACGGAAAAGACCGCCGACCAGTTCCACAAGGATGTGGCGGCCCTTGGCTGCCTGCCGCCGACGTTCGAGCCGCGCGCCACCGAGTTCGTGCTGCCGCGCGAAGACGGCAAGTCCGACATGGTGACGTTGATTCAAACCCTTGTCGAACGCGGCCATGCCTATGTCGCGCAAGGCGACGTGCTGTTCGATACGGCCTCGATGGCCGACTATGGCCAATTGTCGAAGCGCAATCTGGACGAGCAGCAGGCCGGCGCGCGCATCGCGGTCGATATGCATAAGAAAAACCCGCAGGACTTCGTCTTGTGGAAGCTTTCGTCAGCCGAAGAACCCGGCTGGGACAGCCCATGGGGCAGGGGCCGCCCCGGCTGGCACATCGAATGCTCGGCCATGTCGGCCGCCTATCTCGGCGAGGTGTTCGACATTCACGGCGGCGGGCTGGACCTGATTTTCCCGCACCATGAAAACGAGATCGCCCAGTCGCGCTGCGCCCACGGCACCCACGCCATGGCCAACATATGGATGCACAACGGGTTTCTTCAGGTCGAGGGACAGAAGATGTCCAAGAGCCTGGGCAATTTCTACTCCATCAACCAATTGCTGGAGACCGAGACGTTCGGCGGCCGCAAATGGCCGGGCGAGGTGCTGCGGCTGGCCATGCTGATGACGCATTACCGCGAGCCGATCGATTTCTCGGTGCGCAAGCTGGAAGAGGCGGAGAATACGCTGCGCAAATGGAAGCGCGCCGCCGATTTGGCAACGGACAGCGCAACCGCGCTGCCGCCGGAAATCGTGGCTGCGCTTTCGGACGACCTCGCTATCTATTCCGCCTTTCAGGTTCTGACGCAACTTGCCGCGGACGCCACCGAGGGAAACGATGCCGCTGCATCGTTGAAAGCGGCACTGGAGTTTCTTGGCTTTGAAGTTGCTGCAACCTCGGTTGACAATGGGGCAATCTCCACGACCATTGCCGAACGCCTGGCCTTCATCGCGGCCAAGAACTGGGCCGAGGCCGACCGCATCCGCGACGAACTTCTGGTGCAAGGCATTCAGTTGAAGGACGGCAAGAACCCCGCAACGGGAGAACGCACTACAAGCTGGGAGGTAAAAAGATGATCGACCATCTAGGCATTACCGTTTCCGATTTCGATGCGTCCAAAGCCTTTTACGATCAAGCCATGACGCCGCTCGGCGCCTCGCTGCTGATGATGGTGCCGCTCGAATACACCGATGGCGTCAAGGTCGGCGGCTATGGCCGCGAGCGCCCGACTTTCTGGATCAACGAGGGCGAGCGCCGGAAGGATCACCAGCACGTCGCCTTCACCGCTCGCAGCCGCGCTGAAGTCGATGCATTCCATGCAGCGGCAATTGCCGCCGGCGGCAAGGACAATGGCGGGCCGGGCCTGCGCCCGCAATATCATCCAGATTATTACGCAGCCTTTGTTTTCGATCCCGATGGCAACAATGTCGAAGCCGTCTGCCATGCGCCGGGTTGAGCCTCTATGAGCCTCGACAACAAACCCATCTATTCGGGCGGTTGCCAGTGCGGGGCGGTGCGCTTTCGCGTCGAGGGCGCGCTGGGCGACGCCTCCGTCTGCCATTGCCGCATGTGCCAGAAGGCCGGCGGCGGCTTCTATCTGCCGCTGGTGTCGGTGAACGGCGCAAAGCTCGAATGGACGCGCGGCGCGCCAAAGAAATTCCAGTCTTCCAACCTTGCCAGGCGTGGCTTCTGCGCCGATTGCGGCACGCCGCTGACCTATGAAGCGCCAGACGGCGTAGCGCTTGCCATCGCCGCCTTTGACCACCCCCACGACATTGTCCCTACCATCCAGTGGGGCATCGAGGCGAAGCTGCCCTATGTCGACGCCATTTCGGGCCTGCCGGAGCAGCACACCATGGCCGACAGCGACGCGCCGTTTCTTGCGGAACTGGTTTCCTATCAGCATCCCGATCACGACACCGACCAGTGGCCGCTGCCAGGCGACCAGGCATGAGCGAATTGCGCACCCTCTATCCGGAAGTCGAGCCATTCGACAGCGGCATGCTGGATGTCGGCGATGGCCACATGGTCTATTGGGAGCGTTGCGGCACGAAGGGCGCCAAGCCTGCCGTGTTCCTGCATGGCGGGCCGGGCGGCGCCATTTCGCCGAAGCACCGGCGGCTGTTCGACCCGGCGCTCTACGATGTCATCCTGTTCGAGCAGCGCGGCTGCGGGAACTCGACGCCGCATGCCTCGCTGGAAGCCAACACGACATGGCATCTGGTCGCCGATATCGAGCGGCTGCGCGAGATGGCCGGCTTCGACAAATGGCTGGTGCTTGGCGGTTCATGGGGTTCGACGCTGGCGCTGGCCTATGCCGAAGCCCATCCGCAGCGTGTCAGCGAACTCGTTGTGCGCGGCATTTACACGCTCACGCGGGCCGAACTGGATTGGTACTACCAGTTTGGCGTGTCGCAGATGTTTCCCGATAAATGGGAGCGGTTTGTCGCGCCGATCCCGGAGGAGGAACGCGGTGACATGATCGCCGCCTATCGCAAGCGGCTGGTCGGCGACGACCGGGCAGCGCAGGTGGAAGCGGCCCGCGCCTGGAGCACCTGGGAAGGTGAAACGATTACGCTGCTGCCGGAACCGGAAACCAGCGAGCCGTTCGGCCAGGACGACTACGCCCTCGCTTTTGCCCGCATCGAAAATCACTATTTCGTCCACGCCTGCTGGATGGATGACGGCCAGCTTTTGCGCGATGCGGGCCGGCTGAAGGATATTCCGGGCGTCATCATCCATGGCCGTTACGACATGCCGTGCCCGGCGCACTATGCTTGGGCATTGCACAAGGCATGGCCCAAGGCCGATTTTTTCCTGATCGAAGGGGCGGGTCACGCTTACTCCGAGCCGGGCATACTCGATCGATTGATCCGCGCCACGGATGGTTTCGCGGGAAAGGCGGCCAAATGACCCCGGAGCGCCTTTATATTTTCGATACCACCTTGCGCGGCCCGTTCGACCGCAGCCGCGCAGCGGGCGAGGACGGACAAGGAATGAAGATTGGCGTCGCGCGATGGAGTGCTCGACCATGAGCCGTGAGCGCCTCTATCTCTTCGACACCACCTTGCGCGACGGCCAGCAGACGCCCGGCATCGATTTTTCGGTCGAAGACAAGATCGTCATCGCCAAAATGCTGGACGAGTTCGGCATGGACTATGTCGAGGGCGGCTATCCCGGCGCGAACCCGACCGATACCGGGTTTTTCGAACGGAAACGGACCACCGCCGCGAAGTTCGTCGCCTTCGGCATGACCAAGCGGGCGGGGGTGTCGGCGTCGAACGATCCCGGCCTTGCCTCGCTCGTGCAATCGAAGTCGGACGCCATCTGCTTCGTCGCCAAAAGCTGGGACTATCATGTGCGCGTAGCACTTGGTTGCAGCAATGAGGAAAACCTCGAAGCTATCCGCGAATCCGTCGAGGCCGCGCGCGCGGCGGGCAAGGAGGCGCTGGTCGATTGCGAGCATTTCTTCGACGGTTTCAAGGCCAACCCCGCCTATGCGCTTGCCTGCGCGAAGACGGCCTGCGAGGCCGGCGCGCGCTGGGTGGTGCTGTGCGACACCAATGGCGGCACGCAGCCATCGGAAGTGCGCGACATTGTCCGGCAGGTCATCGCGGCCGGCATTCCGGGAGAGAATCTCGGCATCCATGCTCATGACGATACCGGCCAGGCGGTGGCCAATTCGCTGGCGGCGGTGGAAGGTGGCGTGCGCCAGGTCCAGGGCACGCTGAACGGCATCGGCGAGCGCTGCGGCAACGCCAACCTTGTCACCATCATCCCGACATTGGTGCTGAAACCGGCCTTTGCCGGGCGTTTCGAGACGGGTTTTTCGGCGCAGGCGCTGACCGGGCTTTCGCGCCTGTCGCGCGCTTTCGACGAATTGCTGAACCGCGCGCCGGCGGCACAGTCGCCTTATGTCGGCCAGTCGGCTTTCGCCACCAAGGCGGGCATTCACGCTTCGGCGCTGGCCAAGGAACCCGCCACCTATGAGCATGTGCCGCCGGAAGCGGTCGGCAACCGCCGCCGCGTCATGGTCTCGGACCAGGGCGGCCGGGCGAATTTCCTGGCCGAGCTCGCGCGGCGCGGCATCGAGGTGCCGAAGAGCGACAGCCGCCTTGATGCGTTGATTTCCATGGTCAAGGAGCGCGAGGCCGAGGGTTATGCCTATGAAGGCGCGGATGCGAGCTTCGAGCTTCTGGCGCGCAAGATTCTGCATGGCCTGCCGGAATTTTTCGAAGTCAGCAGTTTTCGCTGCATGATCGAGCGGCGCTTCGATGCCAATGGCGTGCTGAAGACCGTATCGGAAGCGGTCGTCAGGATCGTCGTCGATGGCGAGGAAAAAATGTCGGTGGCCGAGGGCCACGGCCCCGTCAACGCGCTGGACATCGCGCTGCGCAAGGACCTTGGCAAATATCAGCGCGAAATCGCCGACCTCGAACTGGCCGACTACAAGGTTCGCATCCTCAATGGCGGCACCGAGGCGATCACCCGCGTCCTGATCGAATCCTTCGACGCCACCGGCGCGCGCTGGTGGACGGTCGGCGTGTCGGACAACATCATCGACGCCTCGTTCCAGGCATTGATGGATTCCATCGTCTACAAGCTGATGAAGAACCGCGACATGGCCGGGCTGGCCGCCGCCGAATAACCATCAGCAAAAGTCCATTGACCCATCAGTTATTTGCGATGGTGCGCTGAGCGAATTACCGCCATACCGGCACGATGAGCGTCGAAGCGACAACAGATTCCGGCAAGGCCGCGCAAAGCGGCTTCTTTTACGCCCTTTTAGCCTATGTGCTGTGGGGCTTCCTGCCGTTTTACATGAAGGCGGTCGCGCATATTCCGGCAATCGAGGTGGTGGCGCATCGCGTGATCTGGTCGCTGCCGGTCGCCGGCGCGCTGTTGCTGTGGCTTGGCCGCACCGACGATATAAAGCGCGCCCTGCGCAGCCCACGCACGCTGATGATGGGCGCGCTGACTGCGGCGCTGATAACCGTCAACTGGTGCGTCTATGTGTGGGCGATCTCGGTCGACCGCACGCTGGAGACGGCGCTGGGCTATTACATCAACCCGCTGCTCTCGGTGTTGTTGGGCGCGGTGCTGCTCGGCGAAAAGCTGAAGCCCGCGCAGATGGTCGCCATCGCGCTCGCGGTGCTGGCCGTCATCATCCTGACATGGGAAACCGGCGGCCTGCCATGGGTGTCGATCGTGCTTGCCGTTTCGTGGGCGTTCTACGAGCTGTGCAAGAAAACCCTGCCGATCGGTCCGGCGCAGGGTTTCTTCCTCGAAGTGCTTATCCTGGCTATTCCCGCTTTGGCCTATGTGGTCTGGCTGCAAATGACCGGCGCCGGCCATTTCGGCGGTCAAAACGGGTCCGATACGGCATGGCTGATGGGCGCCGGCCTCGTTACTGCGGTCCCGTTGATCCTCTATGCCAACGGGGCGAAGCTGCTGCGGCTATCCACCATCGGCATCATGCAATATATCGCGCCGACGCTGATCTTCATGGTTGCGGTATTCGTCTTCCGCGAACCGTTTTCGGCGGAGACGGCGGTGGCGTTCGGCCTTATCTGGGTGGGATTGGCGATCTATACATGGTCGATGGTTTCGCACGCGCGCCAAGGCTGAGACGACAGCGCTGAAACGCTAAAGCTTGTCGAGCACCGCCTCGTCGCCATCGGCTGAAATGCCGTTGGCCGAAGCCGCCGTCAAAATGGCGGCGACGATGGCCTCGGGGTCGTCGACCACCAGCGGCTGAACGCGTCGCGCGGTATGGATGAAGCCCTCGGTCGTCATATGC
>DASYCS010000333.1:0-5333 GCA_036500025.1 Mesorhizobium sp.
TCCTTCTCCGCTTCCTTCAGCGCCTGCTCGACGGTGACGTCGGGATTGAGCACGAAGGCCTGCTTCAACAGCACGACTTCCTCGTAGAACTTGCGCAGACGGCCTTCGACCATCTTCTCGATGATGTTTTCCGGCTTGCCGGAAGCGCGCGCCTGGTCGGAGAAGATCGCCTTCTCGCGCTCGACGGTTGCCGGGTCCAGTTCGTCGGTGTTCAGCGCCAGCGGGTTGATCGCCGCGATGTGCATGGCAACCTGGCGGGCGAAGGCATTGGCCTTGTGCGCATCGCCGGTCGTCTCGATGGCGACCAGCACGCCGAGCTTGCCGAGATTGTCGGCAACCGCGTTGTGGACATAGGTGGCGACGGAGCCATGCGGGACCGTGAGCTTGGCGGAGCGGCGGAAGCCGAGGTTTTCGCCAATGGTGCCGACGGCGTCCTTGATGGTGTCGGTGACCGATTTGTCGGAACCCGGATATTTCGCTGCTGCGACCGCTTCGGTGCTGCCGTAGGCCAGCGACACCTTGGCGACATTGGCGACGATTTCCTGGAAGGCGCCGTTACGGGCAACGAAGTCCGTCTCGGAATTGACCTCGACGATCGAGGCTTCGCGCAGGCCGGCATCGACCCCGATCAGGCCCTCGGCCGCCGTGCGGCCAGCTTTCTTGTCGGCCTTGGAGATGCCCTTCTTGCGCAGCCAGTCGACAGCTTCTTCCATATTGCCGTTGGTCTCGGCCAAAGCCGTCTTGCAGTCCATCATGCCTGCGCCGGTCAGGTCGCGCAGTTCTTTGACCTGTGCTGCTGAAATGCTCATTTATCGCCTCTTTGGTTCTGGAACGCATTCGTCGTGAACGCGTGGCGTCCTGAATAAACGGGCGCACCATCGAGGGATCGATGGTGCGCAAATTGCGGCGCGTGGCCGCAACGATAACGAGGAATGCCGCTGGGAAGCGGCCTTCCTGTTTACGCCTGCGGGGCTTCGTCGGACGAAGCTTCCGGCGCCGGATCGAGGGCCGGCTCGACGGGGGCTTCGATCGAAGCGCCGACATCGACGCCGAGCGCGCCCTGCTGGCGGGCGATGCCATCGATGGCGGCCTTGGCGATCAGGTCGCAATAAAGCTGGATGGCGCGGGCCGCGTCGTCATTGCCGGGGATCGGGAAGTCGATCTTGTCCGGATCGCAGTTCGAATCGATGATGGCCACGACCGGGATGCCGAGGCGCTTGGCCTCAAGAATGGCGATCGCCTCCTTATTGGTGTCGATCACGAACATCAGGTCCGGGGTCGAACCCATGTCCTTGATGCCGCCCAGCGCCTTGTCGAGCTTCTCGCGCTCGCGGTCGAGGTTCAGGCGCTCCTTCTTGGTGAGGCCCTGGGCCTCGCCGGCCAGCAGCTCGTCCAGCTTGCGCAGGCGCTGGATGGAATTGGAGATCGTCTTCCAGTTGGTCAGCATGCCGCCGAGCCAACGCGAATTGACGTAATACTGGGCCGAACGCTGCGCGGCATCGGCAACGATGTCGGACGCCTGGCGCTTGGTGCCGACGAACAGGACGCGGCCGCCACGGGCAACGGTGTCGGAAACCTGCTTAAGGGCCTGGTGCAGCAGCGGAACCGTCTGCGACAGGTCGATGATGTGGATGTTGTTGCGGGCGCCGTAAATATACGGACCCATCTTCGGGTTCCAGCGGTGGGTCTGGTGGCCGAAGTGAATGCCAGCTTCCAAAAGCTGGCGCATGCTGAAATCAGGCAGAGCCATTCGAAGTTCCTTTCCGGTTAGCCTCCACGGACACAGGCGAGGGAAGGATTTCCTTGTCGCCACCGGAGGTTTCAGCCGGATTTCTCCCGGCAGACACCAAAGTCCGTGTGTGGAATGAGCGGGCCTATAAAGGCTAAACGCCGCAAACGCAAGCGCTGTGGGACGTTACCGTCAAACCGAGCGCGTCAGGCCGCCATCGACGCGGATATTCTGGCCGGTGATGTAGCCCGCGCCTTCCGAAGCCAGGAAGGCGATGGTCGCCGCGATCTCCTCGGTGGTGCCGTAGCGCTGCATCGGCACCGATTCGCGGCGCTCCTCGGTGCCCGGCAGGCTGTCGATCCAGCCCGGCAGCACGTTGTTCATGCGGATATTGTCGGCGGCGTAGGTGTCGGCGAACAGCTTGGTGTAGGTGGCAAGGCCCGCCCGAAAAACCGCCGATGTCGGGAACATGGACGACGGCTCGAACGTCCAGGCCGTCGAGATATTGATGATCGAGCCGGATTTCTGCTTCTGCATGACCGGCGTTACCAGGCGGACCGGGCGCACCACGTTCATGAAATAGGTGTCCATGCCCTTGTGCCAGTCGTCGTCGCTGATTTCGAGCAGCTGCGCGCGCGGGCCGTGGCCGGCGCTGTTGACCAGCACGTCGATGCGGCCCCATTCCTTCACCGTCAGGTCGACCAGTCGCTGAAGGTCGTCGGCGGACTGGTTCGAGCCGGTAACGCCGATACCGCCCAATTCCTTGGCAAGCGCCTCGCCCTTGCCGGACGAAGACAGCACCGCCACCTTGAAGCCATCGGCTGCAAGCCGTTTCGCCGCGCCAGCACCCATGCCGGACCCGCCGGCGGTGATGATCGCTACCTTTTGTGCCGACATGATCGTTCCTCCCTATTTTACCGATGCGCCTTCACGGCGCTTGGCGTCAGCGATAACGCTTCGGCTCCATGACGCGAAGGGGCATGGCGATCATTATATGGTGCCAAAGGCCTGCCGCCGCCCGCTAACTAGCGCGGCGCCTTGCCGTTCGCCACCTTCACCCGCCGGAAAACCATGACGATCTCCTCGCGGGAACACTCCACCGCGCCGAGCCGGACGGCGCGGTCGCGTTCCAGCCCGGTAATGTCATAATGCGGCGCGGAGGTTTTAGGCGGCCCCTGATAGGACGAGCGCTTTATCGCCAGCCTCTGCGCGAACCGGTGCAATTCATCCGTATCGTCGGCCAGCATGTGGCACCACAGCTTGCCGGCCCATTTCCAGATCGCCGCATCGACATAAACCGCCATCAGACCGCCACGGCTCGGGCTTGCCTATTTGTTGCTGCAAGCTTTCTTCGGCGCATTGTCGAACAGCGACAGGTTGACCAACTTGCCGGTCATCGAGAAATCGCCGTAATCCATCACCAGATCGCGCGTCAGCCCGTTTTCATGCAGCTTGAAACTGATGCGATAGGCCGGAACCTCCTCGCCGCTGTCCTTTTTGGAAAGGTCAAAATAGGCGATATCGACCGGCCAGTATTTGTCCTTGCCGAGCTTGGCCAGCGCAGGCAGCTCGGGATCGCTCTTGTCGGCCATGGTTTTCTTGCCGACGACAACGGTAGTGGTCATCACCTTGTCGGCATCTTCCGAGGCGTCGAACAGGTTTGTTTCGTAGAAGGTTTCGCCCTTCTCGGCCTTGTCGATTAGCTCGACCAGGTGCTGGGTCGGAAACTGGGTTGCGGAAAGGTGCACGGTGTTCTTTTCCGGCTTGTCGATATCGACCTCGACGCCCTTGTCCTTCTTGTGCGCCGTGCCCTTCACCTCCTTGTCGAGATTCTGGTCGACAAAGGACTTGGTGACGAAGGAGAACGTCTTGCCCTTGGAATCCTCGTACGTCGTCGTCTGCTGGTCGCTGAGGCGGGTGCTGTCGCTGGTTGCGATCTGCGTTACGAAGCGGAAATTGACCGTATAGCCCTCACAGGGCGAGCCGTTGAACTCATAGACCATGCGGCCGGTGATGCCGGTAATGCCGGAACGGTCGGATGCCTTGTCGAGCGACAGGTCGTAGACCGCGCGATGCGCTTGCAGCATCGGAACCGCGAAGGCCGGGGCCGCCACCGAAACGGCCGACACCAGTAAAGCGTAGAATGCAAGGCGCTTTGCGCGCATGGACAGGCTCCGGCAAGGCGCGGCTGGTGGCAGCCGCCAGGGAAAGATGGTCCAGGTAGAAAAAAGTCGTGGCGGAAGCTGGGCAAAAATAGCACTTTCGCCCAGCCGACGCGGCACCAGCAAGCAATAGGGAAATAAGATGAGCGAAACAATCGAAAAGCGGCTGAGCGATCTGGGCGTCACGCTTCCCGTCGCGGCCGCACCCGCCGCCAACTATGTGCCCTACGTCAGGACCGGCGACCTGTTGTTTCCTTCGGGGCAGTTGCCGATGAAGGACGGCAAGCTCGCCTTCACCGGGCTGCTCGGCCGCGATCTGGACACGGCGGCCGGCAAGGAAGCCGCCAAATATTGCGCCATCAACGTTCTGGCGCAGGCCAAGGCCGCCCTTGGCGACCTCGAAAAGATCCGCCGGCTGGTGCGCATCAGCGTCTATGTCGCGTCGATGCCGGACTTCACCGAGCAGCATCTGGTCGGCAACGGCGCTTCCGACCTGTTTGCGCAAGTGCTGGGCGAACGCGGCAAGCATGCCCGCATCGCCATCGGCATGGCTTCGCTGCCGCTCAATGCGGCGGTCGAGGTCGAGTCCATCTTCGAAGTAGAGTGAGCGAGCGCGGCACATGACCGATCTTTCCTGGCTGATTGCCCGGCCCGTCGCCCATCGCGGCTTCCACGACATGAACAAGACGCGCTGGGAAAACACGCTGTCGGCCTTCAGCGCCGCCGTCGAGCGCAACTACGCCATCGAATGCGATGCGCACCTGTCGTCCGATGGCGTGCCCGTCATCATCCATGACGACAATCTCAAGCGGCTGGCCGGCGAGGACGGTTTTGTCTGGCAGCGCACCGCAGCCGAGCTTGCCGCCATGCGCGTCGGCGGCACGGGCGACCATATACCGACGCTGGAAGAGGTGCTGAAGCTCGTCGACGGCCGCGTGCCGATCGTCGTCGAGGTCAAGGGAACACCGGGGCGCGACAGCGCGCTGGTCGAACGGGTCGGCAAGCAGCTTACCCGCTACAAGGGCAAGGTGGCGATCATGTCGTTCGACCACTGGCTGATCCGCGACTTTTCCAGATACGCGCCCGGCATTCCGGGCGGGCTGACCGCCTATGGCCGCGACAACAACCTGATCGAGGCGCATTTTTCGATGTTGGCGCACGATCTCGCCTTCACCTCCTATGCGGCAGGCGACTTGCCGAACCCATTCGTCAGCTTCGTGCGCGAAAAGCTGAAAATGCCGGTCATCACATGGACGGTGCACGACCAGCCCGCGGTTGACCTGACCTTCAAATATGCCGACCAGATGACGTTCGAGGGTTTCGAGCCGGATGCCGTGCGTATTGCCTGATGTTCCTCGACATCGGGCTTGCATGGACGTGGCGCCAACTTAAGTAAGTCCCATGGATCAGGGCAACGAAGCAGGCGAAGTACCACCGGCGCA
>DASYCS010000334.1:0-3407 GCA_036500025.1 Mesorhizobium sp.
CGTCTAGCAAGCCTGTTGCGCGCCCGTAGCTCAGCTGGATAGAGCACCAGACTACGAATCTGGGGGTCAGGAGTTCGAATCTCTTCGGGCGCGCCATTTTATCATCATAAAATCGGATTTCGGCCGTTTCATCGCGGATGACAGCGGGTAGTTTCGTGCATGGAACTGTCACGGGCATGGTTATGGCAGCGTGGATTTGATAGGCGGTCGTCTTGTCTGGCGGTCTGGGCAATATGTCGACGGATATCCGTCCGGATGAGCCTGGTTAATCCGAGGGCGGAGCGTGTCGTTGCCTGTGGTTTGATCGGTCTCGTCTATCTCCACACACAGCGCCGATTAAGAACGCAGACGGTCTGCGGGAGGTGGAGAAGGACGTCGCGCATCGAGCATGGCGAAGCCGGGTTGGATCGACGTGCCGCAGGCGGCCTGGGTCCGCTTATGGACTTGGGCAGGTTCGCGGCCTCATGCCCGTTGCTTTTTTTTGGCGAACTTCGGGACGCGTGCGGTGCGGCTGGCTGCGCGATTTTCGGCAATGTCGGCCATACTCGGCGGTGAGGTGCGAATAGCTCGGCGGTGAGGTGCCAATGATTTTGGTGTTGATATGCCGGCGGCGAGCTAAACGCGGCGGGGTCGGCGGGTTCAGGGGCGCTCGCTCCTGAACCCGGACGGCGTGGGGGCGTCAGGCCTTGGCTTGAGCCACGGCGTCGCGGGCGTCGTTTGCCACGTATCGTTGAGCAATGGCGGCGCATAGGAAGAGCTGGAACTGATGATAAAGCATCAGCGGCAGGATGATCAGGCCGGTGCCGTGGCCGGCAAAAAGGATGTTGGCCATCGGAACGCCGCTGGCGAGGCTCTTTTGCGAACCGCAGAAGAGAACGCTGACTTCATCCTCGCGCGACAGTCCGATCAACCGGCCGGTCCGCCTGACGATGGTCACCACCAGAAGCAGCAGCGCCAGGTCGAGTACGATCAGCAGCGACAGTGTCATTCCGTCGAGCCTACCCCATATTCCTGCCACGACGCCGGCGCTGAATGCCGAATAGATGATGAGCAGGATCGACCCGCGATCGACGATCATCGTCAAAAGCTTGTTCTTTTCAATCCAGCCGCCAATCAGCGGCCGCATCAACTGGCCGGCCACGAAGGGCAGCAACAATTGCACGCAGATGCCGATCACCGCGTTGGCGTCGAGCTTAATGCCGTTGGTCGATAGCAGCAGCGCGGCGAAGGCCGGCGTTACCACCACGCCCAGCATGTTGGAGAGCGAGGCGGCGCAAATGGCCGCCGGCACGTTGCCCCTGGCCATGGCGGTCAGCGCGATGGACGATTGCACGGTAGACGGCAGGATCGAAAGGAAGAGGAAGCCGACGACGAGTTCTTCCGGCAACCAGGGCCTGGCGAGAAAAGCGAGGCCCAGGCCAAGCAGCGGAAACAGGCCGAACGTGGTGAGCACCACCATCAATTGCAGTTTCCAGTTGGCGATGCCGGCGACGATGGCCTGCGTCTTGAGCTTTGCGCCGTACAGGAAAAACAAAAGCGCGACCGCTGCCGAGCTAAGCTGCGAAACGACTTTCGCCGAAGTGCCGGACACCGGCAGGATCGTTGCCAGCGCGACGGTCGCGAGCAGCAACAGCATATAGGTATCGATGGGCAGTTTCTTCAGGATGCCGCGCATGGTTCATTCTCTCCCGGTGCGGTTCAGGTTTTACGGAACGGTGACCGCTCCGGCTGTTCGTTTCGTTTGCAGTTCCGGCAGGAAAACCGGTTCCCGCTTTGCCTTGGAAATGTCCTGGGTAGCCGGCTCTGTTTTTAGGTATCGCCGCGTTCATTTAATAGTGTAATAACCTTGATATCAGTCATCATGTTTGTGAATTACCATGGCGCCACACAAGCTGCTCGATGTTCATCCATCCCTGCTTCGCAGCTTTCTGGCCGTGGCCAACAGCTTGAGCTTCACGACCGCCGGCGCGCGGCTCGATCTTCGCCAGTCCACCGTCAGCCAGCATGTCAGGCGGCTGGAGGAGGCCGTCGGCCAGCGCCTGCTGCTGCGCGACACCCACAGCGTCGCCTTGACCGAGCAGGGCGACGCCATGGTCGAGATGGCCCGCACTGTTCTCGATGCGAACGACAGGCTGGCCAATTTCTTCATCGACAATGGAAAGCGGGAACGGCTGCGCCTTGGAATATCCGAGGACTTTGCGATGTCGCGCCTTGCAAATGTGCTGATCCAGTTCCGGCGCAACGACCCGCATGTGGATATCGAATTGACGGTGGGGCTGTCGGGCTATCTGTATCAGCGCTTCGATGCGGGCGAACTGGATGTGATTTTCGTCAAGCGCAAGCCCGGCGACAAGCGCGGCAAGACCGCCTGGCGCGAGCGGCCGGCATGGATTGCCCGCCCCGGCTTGCGGGTGCCGCCCGGCTCGCCCGTGCCGCTGGTGGCATTCTCCCCGCCAAGTATAACGCGCTCGCTGGCGACGGATACGCTGGACAGGGCGGGCAGGCCGTGGCGCATCACCTGTAGCAGCGGCAGCATCAGCGGGTTGCGCGCGGCCCTGCTGGCGGGGCTTGGGGTGGCGGCCCATTCCAGCCGGCTTATCCCGATGGGGCTTATGCGGTTGCCCGAGGATGCCGGCCTGCCGCAACTGCCCGAAATCGAATTCGTCGCCATCGGACCCGGACGCACGCAACGCCTCGCCATGCGCATGGTCGATACGCTCGTCGATATTTCGGAAAGCCTGCAACAGGTTTGGGAGTAGAGCGGCGCGCAAAAGCTGGACCGCCTAGCCGAGATGCTGCTGAATGGAAGCTGCGATGGCGCATAAATCCGCGTCCCGGTCGCGAAAGCCCATCAGCTGGATGCCGACCGGCAGGCCTTCGAAGGTCAGAAGCGGCAGCGACAGCGCGGGAACGCCGAGATAGGCGCACGGCGTTGCAAAGCCGGGGTCGCCGGTCGATGCGAGGCCGATGGGCGCGGGGCCGTTGGCCGAAAGCGTGATGCAGGCATCCACGCCTTCGTCGAGAAGAGCTGCATAGATAGCGCGGCCGCGCTCGCGCTCCAGAATGCCGCGGCGATAATCGTCTATCGTCATCTGCTCGGCATCTGCGAGCCTCTGGCGCATGCCGGCGCTGAGCTTGGCTTCATCGGCGTCGCGGTAGATATTCAGGGGCCAACGCGATTCCCATGTGACGATGATGCGCGTGACCGACAGGGCGGACGAGAGCGTGTTCTCCACGGCATCGACGCCATGGCTATCACAGCCGACGACATCGATACCGAGCGTGGCCAGCCGGTCGAGCCGATTTTGGAAGAGATCGCGCAATGGCTGTGCAACCTCGTTCCAGCCGGCGGTCTTGAGGAAGGCCAGCTTGGCCGGCATTCGAGCCGCCGGCAGATCGTCGGGGCC